>NZ_JBLBUE010000079.1:0-16255 GCF_047290655.1 Alteromonas sp. AMM-1
CCATCGGTTTTGGAGACCGCTGTTCTACCAATTCGAACTACACCCCTAGCGCGCTGTGAATTATACGTATGCCCGATCAAAGGTAAAGTAATTTTATCCGAATTTCACCAAATTTGATTTAAGCGGGCAATTAATAACCACATCCGGCGTATTCAGGGTAATGCGGCTGTCCATAAGTCGTTGGTAAATTGAACAATGGGCAGAAATATCTCGGTTTGCTGACGCACTGTTTCGCGCTGAAAGCCCGACACCCCGGCATAGGCATCACACAAACTGTTGATTTGCGCGGTATCAAGTTCATTAATGACAATACAAGCAGCCAAATCGAAATACCGGTTACCAATCGCTGCGTATTCCCAGTCGATTACCTTGTCTCGGTTTTCGCCAACCAAATGCGCAAACGACAGATCATTGTGACAAAAGCAGTAATCATCGTAGCGACTGTGTTTTGCCAGCATCTGGGTTAGCTTGTCCCGCTGAGCCACAAATGGCCGGGCTTCTCTTGATGGTAACTGTTCGAGATAGTGTTGCCACACAGGAACCAGGGCCAACGTGGGCGCATCAACATCACATTGATGTACCCGCCATAGCGCAGTGGCTAATAAAGCGGTATCAATACATTGCTGACCAGGTGTTTCAATCCACGACTCCACCCAAATTCGCGCGTGTTTATCAAAGCCTTTCAGCGCTGGCGCAACGCCCACATCACTCAGTTGTTGCTGTAAGCGATATACGTTGGGATAATCAACTGCACTAAACGTATCAGGCCCGAGTTGCTTTACGGCCCAGGCCTCAACATCATTACTGGCTTTAAACACGCGATTGGCTGGGCCCTGTCGAATCAGTTGCCAGCTCAGTGCAGAAGCGTTGGGTAAAATGGGAACCAGTGTCCGTACTAACTCATCGCCGGGGTATGACTCACCCACTCTTTTTTCCACTGCATATATCCATAAAGAGAGAATCCCACATAGCCAACAAACAGGCAAGCAGACAATACCAGACCACTCTGCCAGTATAAGTAAACTGCGGCGCAATTAATGAAAAACCAGTATACCCAGTTTTGCAATACTTTATGGGCAACCATAAAGGTAGTCACCACACTAAAAACATTTACCGCGGCATCTAACCACAAATGTTCGTGGTTAAACTGTGTTGCTGCCAGTTTTCCTAACAACACCACCACGCCAACTAATGCGATTACCAGCAAGCCATGCAGCCAAACCGGCCAACTCACCACACCGCCTGTGTCGCTGGGCTTGTGATGCCATTGCCAGTAGCCATAAACGGCCATTATCATGTAGAACACATTTAACGCAGACTGAAATGGCAGGGATACCTGCCAAAAAATCCAGGTATACAGTGCGGTACTGGTAAATGCCGCAAACCAGCACCTCACGTTTTGACGGGCAGCCAGCCACACATACGCAATGGCCAGAACCACGGCCAGCCACTCTGGTAACGATGTCTGAGTTACCTGAGACATAAACTGCGTTGCTAACTCCGTTGCTAACTGCTCCATCGTTATTTACCTGCTTTGCATTGCGTCAAAATTCAGGAACTTGGCTACGAATACCGCCTGCCCGACTTCCTCGTGCACTCGCTGCATCTCAGTGCCCAGAATGCGCATTACCGACTGATAATCTCCGGTTACCTGTGTGCTGGTAGAACAGGTGACAACCGTGAGTTCCTGATAAGTATTCAACCGCTCAATAAAGCCCTTGATGGGCGGAATAAACTCATTCACCAGCGGATAAAGCGACAACTCAACCATCACTTGCATAGTATTAGCTCCTAAAACTGATAACGCACTGACACGCCAAACTGACGACCATTACCCAACTGATAGTAGGGTTCTTCAAATTCGTAATAATCACGAGGATCATTACTGAATCCACCAAAGCCACGCGTGTAGTACGTTTCGTCAAATACGTTGTTTACCCACAGGGTGGTTTCCCAATCCGCTTGCTGCCACACTACCTGTGTATGCACCAGCGTTGTAGCCGGTGATTTTACATCGTGGCCGTCGGAGAAACGATAGCGACTGGTGTAGTCGATCTCCAGATTCCACATCCAATCCGAGGCGAATGCAAACTGACTGAAAAGATTAGCAGTAACCGACGGAGCCTGGGCCTGTGTTTGTCTTGCTACAAAGCTGCCATCTGCACGGGTATATTTTTCAATATAAGCATCGAGGTAACCCAACGATGCATTTACCTGCCAATTATTGGCTGCCTGCCAGCTGAGTTCCAGTTCCGCACCTTGGTTTGTGCCTAAATCAGCGTTATCGATAATATCGATAAACTCGGCTGAGTTGTCGTCGCGGTATTGCACATCGTAATCGCTCACCTGGGTGTCTTCGCGTTTCATCACGAATACCGCCGCACGCAAATTAACCGTATCGGCCAATGGCGCTTTTACACCCAGCTCGTAGTTCCAGTTAAACTCGGCGTCGTAAAAACGGCTTGCCTCCTGCACATTCTGGTCAGGGTTAATCCCTGCCCCTTTAAATCCGCGGGAGATACTTGCATACCACAACTGCTCGCCTATCAGGTAATTCAGTGCCAGTTTACCACCCAGCATGGTTTCATCGTGTTCACGGGCTAAACCCGCATTATCAGCATAAGAGAAATCGTAATTTTCAGCACGAATGCCGAAAGACAAGTTCAGATTGTCAGCCAGTTCACTGTCTAACTGACCGTATACCGCCATGGTGACAGGCTTGTACTCACTGAGGAAATCTCCATCTGCGTAAGTATATTCGCGCAATACCTGCTCTTCGGTACCTTCAAGACGCGCGCCCACAACCCAACGGGTAGTGTTGTTAAACAACTTTACCTGTTCGCTACCAATAAAACGGATTTCAGCGGTTTGAGTATCGACTTCGCGGTAATAGTGATCGGTTGAGGTATAACCCCAGGGATGGAAACCCGTATAGGTCCAGTCTTCATCATAGCCATAACCAATATTGTGACTGGCGTGGGTAACGATAAACTGCAATTCACCCGAGTCGAGTTTAGTGGCTAAATTGGCGCTTACAGCGTGAGTTTGCTGGCGGTCGAATCCCGGTTCGTCGCTATGGGTAATGTTGTCATTATCCAGTGAAAATGCGTCGTAACCATTGTCGATATCGTACCAGCGATAGGCCACATTTAATGTGGTGGCATTGTCGATTTGCCACTTCGCTGCCAGCTTAACAGCGGACTCATCAATATTGTTGGTATCTTCGCGTTGCAGAAACGCGTTTTTAACAAAGCCGTCACTGCGATTGTGATAAACCGCGGCACGCACTGCCAGGCTATCGTTTACAGTAACACTGTTAGCCAGTTCTACCCGGTAGCTGTCTTTACTGCCCACCCTCGCACTCACATAGTTATTATCTGTTGCGTCTGCGTCATTGGATTTGATCAGCACGGCTCCCGCTAATGCGCCGGTGCCGAATACGGTGGCTTGTGGACCACGAAAGACTTCAACCTGTTGAGTGTCAAACAATATACCGGACGCACCCAGACCAGAAAAATCGAAATCATCGACCATGAGCGCAACAGAAGGATTAATCGGCTCAGCGTATTGTGAACGCTCGCCAATCCCGCGAATTTGCACGAACCGACCGCGCGATGCACCGGCATTAAAGTTCACGTTGGGTGCTACTCGCAGCAAACCATCAAGGTGGTCGGCCTGACGGGAAGACACACGGGCATCACTGATCACCGACGCACTAGCGCTGAGCTGAGCTAAACTTTGCTGATAAAAATCACCATATACAGTGACGCGTTCAATGTCGGATTCGGTTTGTGCTGTCGCTTGAAGCGCGACGCTTAATAATGATAATGAAAACAGTTTCTGTGAAACGTTCATACAGGATCTCTTGTGCAATAGTTGACCAAAAGATCCGGCTTTTACGGCAGGTGATAAGGCTGTATTGTAAACCATCCCTACGCCGGTATTATCCGGATCAGGTAAAAGGGTTCCCGCTTAGCGGATCTCAGCCTGTTTGGCACCCCTTGGTACACGTCAGTTACCTGAAAAGTACAATCAGGTATCAAAACGCGGGGGCAGTCTACCAATACGCAGCGCGAATGCAAGAGATTCTGTATTCAGAAAATAAAATGCCCGCCTGTGACGTGGCGGGCATAACTGTTATCGCTGCCCTTTAACGGACAGTTACCGGTGGTGACGTCACCGGTCGCTACTGGCACTAACTACACGGAGTAACATCGCGGTTGGCATCGCATACTCACTAGTGCCGGTAACGCAATCCGTACTACACATATCGGATTGGGTATGGTGTAACTATAGCGGCAAGCCAAAAAGGAAAGTAGGACAATTAAAGCCAGACTTTAGGACATTTTTGTTCAACTTCCTTCGAAATCTGAACGTTATATGCAATGATGGACAAAGATAAACGACGAGGAGCATTGGATTGGCCTACACTGGAACCTTCTGGTCCGCCGTATTACGCGCTTTACTTAGTCTTCGAAGAGACAAGCAACTGAGTAGTCTGGATGATGAGCAGGTAGTTGCATTACTCCCTCGGGTTGAGTCAAATGAACTAACGGCCGAACAATTGGCTGAACTTGGCGATTTATTGCTGGCAGAACACTCTGCCCTCATAGGTCAGTCTTTACTGGGCTACCTGGATTTTAACAAAATGGGTGCAGTGCATTGTTATGCCTCGTTGAGCAAAGACATCCGCTCTGCATTACAAGCAAGTGAAAACATTACCCAAGCCTGGTTTCAACCATGCGAAACCCTAACGCTTACCCTATCCGGTAACAGCGCCGCCTTGTTGGTAAATACGTCACTTCCTGTGTCACTTGTGCCTTTTCAGATTGCGTTTTTCCTGCTGTTATTCCGCCACCTTGCAGGTCGCGACTTTGAATTTCAGCAAATTGAAGTGCCACACAATGCCAATCTGGGTTTACTTGCCCCCATTAGCAAAGCACCTGTAGTGGTAGTTGCCCACGAACAGCATCACCCGGGAATGGTAAAACTCACGTTTGCTGAAGACTGGCTCGACAGACAGTCTTTTTTCCACAGCCCGAATTTACAACAAATCCTGGCCCGTAATTTTCAGCAATACGCCCATCAGGACACCGAGAACTCACTCCTTATTTCACTGTTAAAAGCCTTTGATTCGGTAGCCCAGCCGGCGCGGATCCGAGCCGAAGGAATAGCTGACCAACTCAACATGAATATGTCTACCTTCCGGCGCACGTTGCGTCAGGAAAACATATCGTTTAGTGCTGTACTGAAAAGTTACATTCACGAAAAAAGTGTTCATCACTTGTTGAGCGGCAAAAAAGTGGACGATGTATCCGACTTGTTGGGATTTTCCGACCGTCGGGCTTTCGACAGAAGTTTTAAGGAGTTTACCGGTGTTAACCCTGGCCAATTACGTCAGGTAGGTAGCCGCTTGCGTTTTCAGCGGGGCAATCAGGCATTGGTTGAAATATCAGACAACTTGCCGCCCTTACCTGAAACCATTAATCAGATTATCAAGCTGCCAGAAGCACAACAAACCGTTAGCGCCCTGGTGTCGTTAATCGCTACCGATCCGGTATTTCAGGCCCATATTATGGGCAAGGCCAGCCGGGCTATATACGGCACAGCACCCATTTCGTTGCAACAGGCTATCGGCCGCAATCTGGGCGTAAGTCAGGTGCGCCATTTAGCGGTATTATTTGCCGCTCAACAGTTTTTAACGGTGCAAAGTGTGCACCCGGATGTTGCTAAACTGATTGACGCCATGTTGCTCAGCCATTCCTTGTTTAATGCGCTGTTTGCCAGCGAATACGCTGAATCGCAAAGGGAAATACTCAATCAGGTTGTGATGTTTGGGCCGCTGTCTTTACTGTTGCTTTTTCATGCGGAGCACGTTGCAAGTAAACGCATTTACTCGGCCTGGACGCATTCAGATGATTTCGACAGTTTTATACAGCAGTTGGATGCAGAGTTTAACGTTTGCCTGTATGGCGCGTCTTCATTGCTATTGATTAACTGGGGCATTACCAGTGAAGTTAATCAAATGCTATGGCAGTTGTGCCGGGGCGGTGAGTCTCAGGTACTCCAGCGAATACTGTTTTGTCACAGTTTGGCGTTTAACAGCCTGTTTTTCGAAAACAGTAACTGTGATAGCGTGGCAGAAGGACAGGATAAGCCTCTTACACCGGCGCAACTATCAATCATGCAATCGCTACTCGAGCGTTGGTAACATGAACTGAGTACCAGGTTTTCCAGCCAAAGCTAAACTGTATTGCTCTCAGTTAAACGCATTGGTACTCAGCTCAACGGATTGCCCTATACGCCTATATTGAGCTTGCCGATTTCTTCGGCTGTTTGTTGTGCCAGTACTTCCATGGTTTTGCCATGAGGCGCGGGTAAACGCGTTTCAGGATCCACCTTAACAAACACGATATCGTCAGCCAGACAAATGGTTTTCTTGGTAGCTTTGTTACGCACCAGGCAGGATACACTGATAGAGGTTCGCCCCACCGCTTTGGTTGCCAGCCCAAACTCAACAATATCACCCTGTAGCGCTGGAGACTCAAAGCTAATCTCGCCAATGTGCTTGGTAACCAGGCAATTGGTTTCTAACTGACAGATTGCATAAATCGCCGCTTCTTCATCTATCCACTGTAATAAACGGCCACCAAATAAAGAATGTGCATAGTTAAGATCATTTGGCATCACCAGCCGACGCGTTAAAAATCGCATTGATAGTCTCTGTGTTGTATTGCAATTGCAGTATTTTACCTTAACCACCAATTCAGTGAAAATGGTAAACTCTGCCTGTAAACATAACCTTTGGAAATACAGGCGCGATGGCAGTCGCAATAAACCACAGTGCGTTCGGCGAAAAATTAACAACATGGCTGTTATCACGAGATAAACAGGTGTGCCACCGACAGTTACTTTTGATTAGCGGCTGCAAAGCATTCTGTGAGCAGCAACTGGCGTTTATTACCGCACATTTCAACAATCGAACGATACATGCTTCGGGCTGTGTACTTAACACTGTGCCAGAGGCGTTGGCGCTTAAGCAGACTACTCAATTATTGGGTTCCACCTGCTCACTGGCTATTTATGATGCGTTTGATGCCTTCAGGCCAAGCGCACTGCTTGCATTGGCGGGAACCGTTTCAGGTAACGGGTTACTGGTAATTTGCACTCCTGACTTGAAAGATTGGCCTGAATATAAGGAACTCACCACAAACCACTACCTGAGTTTTGGACACGATTGCACGTTCAGCGCCTTCCGCAATTACGTTGCAACAGAATTCAGGGACAACGAATCGATTGCATTACTACAGGAAAACGGAATTTGCAGACTTCCGCCACCACTACCGGTTACCAATCCAGAACCGGGCGAGCTGTTAACACCATTTGCATCGTTGGACCAACAAGCAACGTTTGCAGCAATGAGCAGTCTGTCAGGTGATGGCGTCAGTCTGCTAACCGCTGACCGGGGTAGAGGTAAATCCACACTGTTGGGCATGCTAGCTGCACACTGGCTGCTATCAGGCAATTCAGTGAGTATATGCAGTCGATATCCTGACTCGGTTTCCGCCATTTTTGAAGGTATAAAACTCATTGCACCCCATTTAGAGGTCGCAACTGACCGGTCGGTTGCATATGGTGAACACGCGATAAGCTGGCTACCCATTGACCATCCGCACCTGATGAACAATACGGCTGCAATACTGATAATTGATGAAGCAGCAAACCTGCCAATCCCTGCACTCAAATTACTATGTACACACTTTAGCCGGGTAGTACTCAGTACGACGATGCGAGGCTACGAAGGCACTGGACGGGGTTTTTTAACCCGTTTTATTCCCTGGCTTCACACTACATTCGCGAAAGTTAATTACTACTCGGCAATTACCCCGGTAAGATGGTCTGAACACGATCCGGTAGAAGCATTGTTAAATACATTATTTCAGTTAACATCTGCGCCAGTTGAAGAACTAGTAAGGCCGAAAATACCGGGCAAAACGCAAAGCATATCAACCAATGAACTGTGTTTTTCTGAAGTGACCGACAAATCCCCTGAAGCCTTTGCTTCAGTAATCTCGCTACTGATGACTGCGCACTACCAGACAACTGTTGATGAATTAGTGAGACTGTGCGACACGCCCGAAAACCATACCCTGGTTGCTAGGTTGCATGGCCGCGTAGTTGGCGTGCTGAACATTCAATTTGAGGGTGGAAAGCTACTGCAATCCCTTGCACAGGATATTGCGTCGGGTACACGGCGGCTAAATGGTCATTTGTCTGCTCAATCCATCAGCCATTTCATCGCCTCTGCAGATATAGCAAGCTATCGTTACTGTCGTGTAAACCGAATAGCGGTTGAACCGGAATACCAACGTAAAGGTATAGCGACATATTTACTTAATTCGCTTGTTAAGTGGCTCGAACCATTTGAAGTAGATGCAATAACCACCTCTTTCGGGGCAACACCGGAACTCATCGGCTTTTGGCGTACATGCCATTTTGAACCAGTAAAAGCAGGATTAAAACGCGACGCCTCCAGCGCCGAATACAGCCTGTTAATGTGGCAACCTGTATCAGGCAACGCGACAGCGCTTGCTCCCTTGGTAGCTGCTCGCTTTACTCAGGAATTAATGCTTCATCACGAACGCCACATATTTAACCTACCCGAGCACCTTCATTCAGACACGAATAGTAGCAATTCGGCTCAAGCAACGGCCTTTACCAACTGTAATATGGCTATACTCCAGCAAGTAATCAGCAAACAACGGCACATACAACATGCCAGAGGCAGTCTTGTATGGCTACTTAATCGATACAATACACTTTATGGCACACGGGACTTTGCGTTGAGTCAGGCAGTAGCAGTACTGACAAATTTTGCATTGTACTTCGATGACTTGCCAACATTCATAAGCCACTATCACTTAACCGGAAAGAAGCAGGCCTACGATTTTGCCACAGCGAAACTAATTGAAGTGATGGAGTGGGATAATGAGGGATTTCATCAACGCTTACGGCATTAATGACTATAGAGAGCTCCGAAACACAGTGGTATAACAGACCAAAAAAAAGCGCCCGAAGGCGCTTTTTTAATTAGATATTGATACCGCGATTCTTCGCTTTCTGCTTGATGTAAGGTTCCCATGCGTTCGCATTACGACGCATTGACGAATCCTTCTTAGCTTCCTTAACATGCTCGAAGGCTTGTTTAAAGTCGCCAGCATAGAAGTTAGCTTCCATTAAGCTGAAATGTACTTTACCTGGTTCATCAGTACCACGTGCTAAAGCATTGTTTAACGCTTTGATTGCACCTTTGTAGTCTTCTGCTACCAGTAACAGTACGCCTTGCTTGCGATAGAATTCAGGATCAGAGGATAACTCGGCCGCTTGCTCGTAATACTTCGCAGCGTCCTTGTATTCCATTGCCTGGTGATAGCTATTCGCAATCGCCGCATAGTTTTCAGCAGTCTTTTCAACCACGCCTTTCTTAATATTTTCTGCTAGAACTTCAGCAGATTTGAACGGCATGTTGTTAGTTGAATATAACTGAGACAACATCTTAATCAGATTAGGCTTGTTGAGGTGCCCATGATTGTAGGCAATTTCCAGCGTAGACAAAGACTTTTTATAATCTTCAACCATCAGGTAAAACTGGCCTAACTGAACCCACCACTTGCCCTCTTCAGGGAACGTGTTAACAATATCTTCTGCCACTTTAACCGTTTCAGGATACATCTTACGTTCATAGTAAGCTGAAAGTTTCAGAACATACGGGTTCTTATTGGGTTTCTCATACAAAGCAATGGCTTTATCTGCCGGAGCGATCAGTTTATCGTACTGCTTAAGTTCGTAGAATGCGTTAGCCATACGGGTATAAACTTCTGGATCTTCCATACAGGTAAAATCCAGCCACGCCTGATAATACTTAACCGCCTCAGAGTACTTTTTCTCCTGAAGGCTCAAATCAGCAATTAGCTTTAACGTTTGAGCGTGTTCAAGGTCATTCAGTACTTTTGGGTTAACGGCTGAAGTCAGATAACCAAGTGCCTTCGGCCCTTGCTCATCTTTAGTCGCCAGCATGTTACCCAATAAACGGTTAACGTAAGCCTTGTCAAAGTCTTCAGACGGATCAATGTCCATCAACTGAGCAATGGCGTCATCTACCAGATCTTCGCCGTAGGCTTCGTACGCTTTTTGTACTTTCTTACCAACGCGTTCGCCAACCAGCTGAGTTGTACCCTTTTCATAACCAGGACATACCACTGGCGATGACACTTGTGCCAGTGAAGGCGCTGACATTACAGCGCCTAAAGTGAATGCCACGGCTACAAGCGACTTTTTGAACACTACTGATTTCATCATCATTATTGCTCCAGTTTAAAGTCAAGTTGTACAAACATTTTAGGTTGTTTAACCGGCTTACCATCAACAATTTTTGGCTTGTATTTCCACTTTGCAAGAGCACGACGTGCTTCGCGATCGAAAATACGCTTAGGATCAGCATCAAGTACTTCGATGTCACCTACTGAACCATCTTCGTTAATTGTAAATTCCAGTTTAACCCAGCCTTCTTTACCATCACGCGCAGCTTGTGGTGGATATTTAGGATCGATACGAACGATTGGTGTTGCATCACCATCCGTTTGCATTGCACCTACACCACCAATGTTTACACCAACACCGCCGGTATCAACATTAGGGATATCCAAACTAAAACCATCTGCATCCGGCTCAGCATCTTCCGGCTCAACAGGCTCCAATTTTGGTGGCTGTTGTGGCGGCGGAGGAGGCGGTGGTGGAACACGGGTACGTGTCTGCACATCCTCTTCCTGCGGCTGCATTACGATATCAATTACGGGGGCATCCGGCACTTCGTCTGCAGGGGTGGCAGAGTTTTCAATCAACTTTGCCATTACCACGAACAGAACGAATGCGACTGCTGCACCTAATAAAAGAGAAGCAATAAATCGTACCATGTTAGTTCCTCGCAGCTACCGCTATACGGTCAATGCCTGCAGCTTTAACCTGGTCCATCACTTCAACAACAATACCGTGTTTCGCTTTAATATCCGCCTGGATAAATACGTAGTCGGTAGGTTGCTCCGTAAGTAATCTCTCTAAGTTTGCCCTGACGCTGTCTAAAGACACCTCACGTTTATCTAACCAAACATCACCATCTTCAGTAATTGCAATGAAAATGTTGGCATTTTTGTGTAGGAACGCTCGGCTCGCATCGGGCTTGTTTACTTCAATACCGGCTTCTTTTACGAAAACCGTTGTCACGATAAAGAAGATAAGCATGATAAACACGATATCCAGCATGGGTGTCATGTCAATCGCTGCATCTTCCTCTTCGGTTCTGACTTTTCGAGCCATAATCTCTCTCTCTATTGATACGGTAGGCTATCGACTAGCTTTTCCCGCGCAATCTTAACTTTTGCCTCAATACGAGTACTGACGAACAGTCCAGACAGCGCAGCTACCATTCCGGCCATAGTCGGAATTGTTGCCATCGAAATACCACCCGCCATCAAGCGAGCGTTACTTGTGCCTTGTGTTGCCATCGTCTCGAAAACGCTAATCATACCAGTTACTGTACCAAGCAGACCGATTAACGGACACATGGCTACCAGCGTACGGATGATCAACATTCTGGCATTCAGTTCATCTGAAGCCTCTGAGATCCACGTTTCACGGATTCTATGCGCATACCAAGACTTTTTATCTTCACGCGCGTTCCAGTTTTGGATGATTTGATTTCTCATCTTTGGAAACACTGCGGTCAGAAACCAGTAGCGCTCAATCATTAATACCCACATGAGAAAGAGCGCGGCAGCAACGAAATAGAGTACGTCACCGCCGGTAGCGATAAAGTCCCTGACCGATTCGAATAATCCAATCAGGTAAACCATATTATGCCTTCTCCGACTCAGCGTGAGCAGCAATGATACCCGCAGTCTGCTCGTCCAGGATGTGAACGATTGACTTGCTCTTAGAGGCAACGATGCTGTGCGTTAAGATCAATGGCAGAGCTGCAATGATACCTTGAGCGGTAGTTACAAGTGCCATAGAGATACTTCCCGCCATCATACGTGGGTCACCAGTACCGAACAGTGTGATGGTTTGGAAGGTTGCAATCATACCCAGTACTGTACCTAACAGACCCAGTAACGGAGCAATTGCAGAGAAGATCTTGATGATGTTGATACCTGCTTCAATGCTTGGCAGTTCTTTCAGAATTGCTTCGTCAAGTTTCAGCTCAAGGTTTTCAGCATCGGTGTTTTTGTTGTTTTGATACACTTTCAGGATACGACCCAGTGGGTTGTTCTCTGATGGTGAACCAGGGTTTTTAAGCTGTGCACGGATTTTGCCGCCAATCAGAGACAGAGTCAGTACTTTGTACACACCGATTAACAAACCCAGTGCCAGCATAGCAGTGATGATGTAACCAACTACACCACCAGCGTGGTAACGTTCCATCATTGTCGCTTTTTGCTTCAACAGGCCCAGGATTTGACCACGTGATGGGTCAGCGTAGAAACCTACAAAACCTGAAGTCGCTGAACGCAGGTCAGCAGTTGAGTCTACCATGTAGCCGTCAGGCTGACGACCCAGAGGCTGAACTACTTTGTTTACGTCGTCGTAAGTCAAGTAGCCTTCGTCACCAATCAAGTTAAATGTACCAACACGCACAACTTCCTGAGTGTTTGTACCACCGTCAAGGTTGATAACGTCAGTGCTGAAACGAACTACCTGGCCTTGTTCAGTCATTTCTGTCTGAAGTGAAAGCCACAGTTCTTCCAGTTCTGCAATGTTAGGCAGACCACGAGATTCTTCTGACATGCGTGACAGGAACTCGTCACGGCCAGGGTACTGAGCACTTACCACAGACGTTGCAATACGACCGTAAGCTTCAGAAGCAGCCTGACGTACCACACCAAACATTTCACCCAGTGTACCGGTAGCCTGATCCAGCTCTGCTGCTTTTTCGTTCAGCTTAACTTCGTTGTCAGCAAATTGCTTTTGCAGACGGTCACCACGGCCTTGCTCAGCCTTCAGGTCAGCTTCAGCTTTACGCAGCAATGCTTGCTTGTCTGCGCGGGCAGAAGTGAACTCTGCTTCGCGCTGTGCATTGATTTTTTGCTCAGATGCACGATTAGCCTTAACAGAATTTAGCAGGTCTTGCAGAGACGCAGGCTCTTGAGCCTGAACCGCTGTAGAAGACATAACCGCTACCGTTGCAGCGGCAAGTAGAGATTTAAATACTGGTTTCATTAACGCTTACTCCGCTGCTTTGATAGGAAGTTTAATCAGGTCAGCTGGTATCAGCTGTTTCGCCATTTTCACAGCGTCATTCACTGAACCTAGGTACTCATCACCCAGTTCTTCCCATGCGCGCGTGTCGTTGTTCCAAACCCAAGCGTGTTTTTGGTCCAAAGACAGTGCCAGCATTGAAGTACGGCCCATGTTGAAGAAATCAACAGTAACCGTTGTACCTGCGCTTTCCAGTGTACCCTGGTAAGACGCAATACGCGTGCCGTATTCTGTTTCGATTAAGTAAGCGTCAAGTACCTGACGGAACTGCTCAGAAACAGTAACGTTAGAGTTTGACATCAGGTCGCGCAGTCTTTCAACGCGCTCTTTACGCTCTTCCAGACGCACAGGAACGTCAAGTTCGATAAACTTGTCGAGGCTGTCGATCATGCGGAACATCAGAGGAACGATACCTTTTTTGGTATCTTCGATGCTGTCGATTTGCTTCTGTAAAGAGTCAATACCACGCTGCTGGTCAGCAACCAGGCTTGCAAGGTAATCGTTATAAATTTTCAGGTTTTCCGTTTCGTCAACAACACCACGGTATTCAACCAACAACTCCTGTGACTGCTCGAAAAGCGAGTTGATTTTTTCTTGAGATTTCGCTGCAGCCGCGTGAATCTTCGCTTCTTCGCTATGAAGATCGCTCAGCGTAGTTGCAGAGACGACTGCGCTACCAGTCAGTGCGAATGCACCCATCACAGTAGAAGCAATAAGAGTTCTCTTGCTCATTTTGGACATAGTTCCCAACCAATTTCTTATTTGAATCCTTGCGCCTGTAATAAAAATACTCAGTCGCAAGGGGCGTATAAAATTTCTATATTTAGGAAGGTAGTAATTGCCGTACGAACGCCAATACTACGAACGTCTTATAGTCACACGAGATTGTGGAAAGAGTCAAGTAACAAGCTCTTTACACACACCCGATCACCGGTTGTTTGCTCAGTGAATAAACAATAGCGAAGGGGATTATGTGAATAATTACCATTGAAAGTGTAAATAAATTACAAAACCTTAACAACACATGTAACTATAATGCGCCTAAACATCCGACCAGCTGTCTAAACATCGCGAAACGTTTACAAGCCGCACCGAACCGGCAGTAATGTAATAACGCAAAGCCGACTTTGTTACAACAGCCTGCCCTTTATTATTTAACTGACGCTTTATGCTTGCACAGTGAGGAATTATTGGGGATGCTGTTAGTCTCTTAATTTCGCCGATATAACTCAGGCGTGAAATTAATGTCATCTTTTACAATTAATCAGTTCGGAAAATAACTAATAATTAACTACTATGCCAAGTATTACACCTACGCACAGCAAGCAAATCGACGGCAAACCACTTTGGGTGGTAGACAATATTGCCAGCGCAAACGAAATAGCCAACTTATTTAATGGTCTGGAAGCCAGTGCATTCAAACGCAATGAAATTGCCCGTCCGGACACCGCTAGTTTTAAACATTGGGCGTTGAATCTGCAACCCCAGCAGTTCAGCCAGTTGCCGTTTTTCCCGAGACTACTGGAAACAGTGAATCAACTTACCGCCGATCAGTATCAGGTTTATCGTGGCTACGTAAATTACAGCAGCTACGGTGATATGTTATTTACGCACACCGACTGTTTGCCTGAGCACAATGAAATGACGGCACTCATGTATGTTGCACCGCACTGGGATATTGAATGGGGTGGCGAAACGCTGTATTACAACAAGTTTGACGATTGTGAATTCGCTTGTACACCCAAACCCGGGCGCCTGGCGATTTTCCACGGTGCAATAAAACACGCAGGCCGTCCACCCAACAAAGTATGCACCATGCCGCGTTACACCCTTGCGTTTAAGCTTGAGAAAGTGAAATAACCCACTAAATACTTCGACATTCCGGCCTCGACGGCACTATTGCCGCTCGGATGCCGGAATCAAATCAAAGGCCACCGTTAAGCGTGTTTCATCCGATGTAAATGCACGTGTGCCATGCCACATGTAAGATGGAAACAGAATTAATCGACCCACTTTAGGTTTAACTACGTATTCTGGCTCGTCGTGCAACCCGGTAATATTCGGGCGGCCAAACTCTATCCAGCCCTGCCCTTCCTCGTCCACTGCATCTGGTACTCCCAGATAAATTACGCCACTCAACCACCCGGCAGGATGAAAATGCGGCTTGTGAAATCCGTTTTGGCGCAATCTTACCGACCATGAACCGGTGAAGAAATAATCATGTGTTTCAGGTAAACGAGACAGCAACGGGTGATTGGCATCGCGGGCTAACGAAGCAATATGTGATTCAATCGTACTCAGAATATGTTGTTTAAGATTAACAACGGGCTTATCGGGAATATCAAAAAGTTCTTCCAGCGTTTGCGTGCCCTGTTGTAACGATTGCCCAATGGGTTGTCTCTTGCCGGAATGACTGTTTTGTAAATACTCAACCAGTGTATTGATAGTGTCAGGATCTGCCTGCCAATCGGTAATGCTCACCAACTGTTGATAGTTACATAACGCATTGTATGCTTTCGACTTATCCAGTTTACGCAAGCAGGTCACATAAAGATTCCACCACCCCTGATCCTTAGGTTCCCGTTTTATGAGCAATTGAGCACACTGAAGCGCCTGCTGATACAAGCCGTTAGCCAAAAGATTATAGCTGTGTTCGTTAATGAGCGCGGTTGCGTGAGGCTTAGGCTGCAGAGACATTGCCTTTTCGGTACATTGCAAAGCCTTAGCTAAATTACCGCATTCTCTTTCTATAGTGGATTGCAATAACAGGATATCTGTCGTGGTTTTATGATGTACCTGCAACTGTTCAAACTGCTCCCGTGCCTGGTGCCAGTCGTTGCATTTGGTCAATAAATGGATGAAAGCCAACCAGAACGGCAAATTTTGAGGCTGCGCTGCTATGGCCTGTTTAAAATATCTGAATGGATGGTCATCGCCACTGAAC
>NZ_JBLBUE010000008.1:0-70412 GCF_047290655.1 Alteromonas sp. AMM-1
GCGCACCACTTCTGAAGAATGAAAGAAAAGCATACGTGCGACTTCTGCTAGTGGTAACCAATATACCTTTTCGTCAGTTGAGATTCTGTACAGAACGCAATTGTCGAATTGACCTGAAAG
This sequence comes from Alteromonas sp. AMM-1, assembly GCF_047290655.1. Taxonomy (NCBI): domain Bacteria; kingdom Pseudomonadati; phylum Pseudomonadota; class Gammaproteobacteria; order Alteromonadales; family Alteromonadaceae; genus Alteromonas; species Alteromonas sp. AMM-1. The sequence goes on from NZ_JBLBUE010000008.1 coordinate 121, forward strand.
ACCATGAGCACGTTTTAAAGTGCCTGGTAAGTCTTTGAAAGTAGCCTTTTGCCAACGTTCCTGAGTTGGCAACATAACTGTTTCCGTCCAACCCTGGGCCTTGTTTTCTGTTGATGTTCTTGGAAAAACGGTCCCTGGAGTTAAAGCGGGAAGTAGGTCAATAGGTAAGGATCTTCTGATGTTACCCGTGTCTTTATTATGGAAATAACAAACAACTCTCCATTCTTTCCCAGGTTTCTGGTACCAATCACCCAGTAAGAGCAACTTAGATTCTTTGGGGATTCCACGAATTCCAATTTCATCGACCTCTGACATAGATCTGGCTATCCGTTCCTTTGTTCTAGTGCTGCTATTTCAGTTTCAATCTTTGGGGTTACCAACTCTTCACGAATGTTAGCAACTCTGAGCAAACGCCATCGCTTAACCTCATGATTATTAGATTTAATTTGTTCATAAGCAATCCTCAATCTGCGGAGTTGAAAGTCTTCTACCGATTCTTCATGGTCAGTGAGCCATTGGCTCGTCGCTGGTAGATCAGACAAATGTTTCTCAACTGAATTTGACCGGGGCAGTTCCTTAATGATTCGAGTTCTTGTCAAACGCGGTCTATTACGCACGTTAGCCATGACCTCATATACTGATTCAAGATGCGTAACGTTTTTTGCATCCCAATCACGGTAGTTGACGGCGTAGTGGCTTTGCGAATTTACTTTTCGTTTTGGCCGATTAGACATCAGCCAGCTCTTGTCGTTGCGATACAACCAAGAATAGATAGCACCGCCACTTTCGATACTTCGAAGCTCTTTAACGCCTGCGCTTGGGTGCCGCCTCAACATGCGTACCCAACTCGATCTGTATTCTGCAACGTCGTCCCGCACTGTCACTTTTTTACTAGAATAGCTGGGCACCAAAATTCTATCCGGAAGACTGCGAACTTTTTCCAATAACTTAGTGACAGACAATTCGGGAACCAGTGCAGTGACAACAAGTAAATGGCGCAAAGGGTGAAATGACTTACGATGTTTTCGAAACAAGTTAGTCAGCCAGTAGTTGTTTTCTGAATAGTTGAATTGATTTTCAAATGTTGTTCCAGCCCATGTTCTCTTAAGTAGCCTATGTATTTCCTGGTGGCAGATCCGGGTCTTCTTCATTAGACCAAGTTCAACTGCTAAATTTCTGTAAAACAATGTCCAGCGATTAAAGCCAAGACCTTCAGATTGAGAAGCTTTAAGTAATTGCTCGTACCGGTCATGCAGTGCCCTTTCGAAACCTTTCAACTCTACTTGTCTGATATCCGCATTCAATTTACTCTCGTTCGCCACAATAAAAAGATGTTTCTTTTTTGGATGGAAAGATATCGTTGAGTATTCCAGAAAGCATGAATGCTTCCCGCAAAATACCAAGGCAGGCAACTGGTGGATTCGCTGCCAATAACACTCACCGAAAATCCCTAACTGCTCTCTCAAGCATTGAGGGCAATAGCGAAAATATTCCTGTTGTTTTACTGCACTTGCGGCAATACCAGATCGAGTATGAATGTCACCTCCTGAATCTGAGCGCATGGAAAGAATCGTTTTCATAGCTTGTTGCTGAGAGAGAAAAGGCAAATAAATTGGCGCCAAAGTGAATGAGTTAATAAGCTCCATCACGGTTGTCGGCCACACAAATTGAATGTTATTAACCAGAGAATTCAAGTGGCTTGGTAAATCTGGGACAGCGACAGCGGTAGAAGAGGAAAATACTTCCCGAACAATAGCTTTTTGATTACCAGCTAAGCCAGTATGTTGCGCATACCTAGCAACCATGCTGTACAGCAATTCGTCCTGATAAGGAACAGGGAAGTAGCCAAGCATGTTATCCAGCCAGTAATTTTTGGACAGGGTAAATAAGACATTTCTCCTTCATCACCGCATACATAGATCCTGATTTATCCGCATAAATCTTCCTGAGGTCTTGCTCAGATAGTTGGCCCCAACTGTCTCGTTTTGTATAGGCTGGCTTGGAGTCATCCTTTGAATTTTTTGCCTTTTCTTCGCCCCTTTGTGTAAGCGCGGTTGTCGCCAATTGTATAATCTGAATCAAGGTAAGATCTGGACTCCTCGTTAAAGCATCTGTAACGAGAGGCATTGCAATGTCTTCGGAAATGCCCATTGAGACGATCGTTTGTATCGCTGAATTAGCAATATTCGTCTCATCAGACTCTCCCAATTCGATCGTTTTAGGTTTTCCTAGAGGCTGTGATACTAGCTTATCCATCGCATTTATCATGCTACTTTCAAATTTTGGAAAAATGAGATCATTGCAATCTTCAAGTTTCTTCCTGTTGCCTGTCCGCAATGCATCAAGCAAAGGTTTAACGATTGAAAACTCATCTTCAAACACTTGCTCCAAGAGTTCGGGAGATAAAATTTCGTCTTCTTGAGTGGATGCTAATAATACGGCGCGAGCCTGGGCAAGACAAAAGAGTTTCACAACAATGTCAGGCACGCCTTGCGTTAACTCGTACAGTTTATTTGTCAGCGTCTCATTTCTCTCAACCTTATTGCTAAGCCACTGGTAAGGCCATAGCTCTTCAAGAAAATCTTCCCAGCTTTCATCTCTAGGTAATCGATCCCAGACCAGACTTCCGTCTCCGCTTGCACGCCTTGCCTGCCGGAACTCGCTCGCAAATAGTCGCAAAGCTTTGGGCGTACCAATCAGTACAACAGAGACTTCTACGACATTTACTAGCGTTACCAAAAAGTTGATCATTTTCTTTTCACCGCCGCTTTTCGCGAGACTCATATGCTGAAACTCATCGATGACAATTAAACCAATGGCGTGTATCAGACAAAGATCAGCAACATCTGCCATCATTTTTGCTATTGTTGGTCTGCCGGATGCATAAGTGCTTCGATAATCGAGATTAAGACGACGGTCTAGTGCGATAAAAAAACTTAAGCAGAAGTCGGAAAGTGAACCATCGTATGGGCAATCAACTTTAAGCCAGGGCACCTGGAGCATATGAAGGTCTGGATGATATATCACGCGCGGATAAGTGTTCAGTACAAGGTTTGTCGTGGTTGATTTCCCCGCTCCGGATATTCCTGCAATCGTCATAGATGAAGCTGGAGAGTCCACATCATCATGCATATAGGTGGTTAGATTTTCGTTCTGAATCAAGCCACGAATTGAATTTAGCTTTCGCTTGAATGTTGCGGTTTTTGGGTTCCTATTGAGGTAGCTGCATCTGATCAGTTTCGACAGCTTCTGCTCGATAATGATGTGGTTGGTTTGGGGAACAAAAAAATCTCGCGTTAAGCGGTTTATTGCATGAGTTCGAATGTGGCATGGTAAATTGATTTCTTCAGGTTGAAAGTGGGGTCTCTTCCTCAAGGACTTTGCCACTTGAATGGGGCTCATTATTGCCGGAAGAGCCGCGATCAGCGGGTTTTCATCGTACTCAGGCAAACCTGTTTTTTTGTATTCTGCTTCAGGGAACCTAGTTGTTTTTGTATTAGTCATCTGAGTCCCCTTCTTTCAATAGATCCTTCAACCGAGTCGGAAGTTTAAAGCTCTTTTGCCCAGCATTTGCACCATGAATCGGTGTTACAGTCGCCGATGTCCTTTCAAAAGGCTCATTCCGTTCTGCTGTTCTATTGCTTCGTTCAAACTGCCTTTCTTTACGTTTATTGTCCGCAATCCCTTTCGCTCTTTTCGCTTTCTCTGTTTTCGTATAATTTGGTTGATTCTGCTTGGATTCGTCTTTGATTTGCTGAAGTTCACTAGCCAAATTAACCGAGCCCGATCGTTTCTTAAGTTTTGATGTGGCAGCTACGTCCAATCGAATGTCCTGAATAACCCATAGCTCCCATATCGTTATATTGGCGTAAGCGCGACTTCGGGACGTTAAGTTTGCAGGTATAAATTCAGCATACGAGTCAGTGGGGCGAAGATAAATTGTATTCGTACTGTATAAGTCATAAGCAACGGTAACCGTTCTGGCTCCTCTGTAATTTTCTTCAAACCAACCCCATTCTAGGGCTTGTTTACAGCTGTAATAACAGCCAAAAAGCTTCAGACCGTGTTCAGTTACAGTTGCATTTGTGTGAGGCAGCAGGTTCACCTTTACCAGTTGAGGAGCAGGTCTTCTTAACATGCCTGTACGATATTCAATACCCCAGTTCCAGAGGGACAGAGGATTCGCTGGGAACTGTTTCGGAATATCAGAGTCAATATCGTAAGTTCTAATAACATGATCATTATTATAGTGAAGCACTATCTTAATCATCATTTTCGTGAACTCTTTTAGAGTAAGTATTCCATCTTGCCGATAATCATTGCCATGCCGTTTCTTGCCAATTGGATTTTTGGTTACATAACCTTCAACAAACGGTTTCATTTTAGTCTGAACAGTTCGGAAATAGCGTTCTACAATTCCTTTCCAGTCAGCTCGGTATGCAGGCGTATTTTGAATCTCGACGTGAAAAGCTTTACTGAGTACTTCGACATGTCGACCAAGCATTTCACCTTTGTCGCCAATTATATGTTCTGGCAAACCCTGCATTGGCCACAGGTCAGGTGTGATATCAATGCCATGCTCTGCACAATAATCGACTTTATTTGCCATAGCATTTCCAAGCGCCTCCATTGCACTGACCCAGGAAGCATTTTCCAAGCCTATGTACATACCAACAATCGCTCGACTGAATACATCGACAACAAAATACATAGTAGGTCGGCCAACTATTTCTGCGCGGTCCTGCTCTGACACAAGGTATAAATTAGCAATGGTGGCATCAATTTGATAAAGGTAGCCAGGGCCTGGCACTTCGGCTGTCGAGGTACCAATACTGGGACTGAAATCTTTCAGGTAATTAATTTCACCTTCACGCTTCTTGGTCACTTCGATAGATGTATATTCTTTCTGAAAAAAATATTTAAATTGACGCTCAGTCGGCACATTGATTAAGTCCTCCGGCGATGCTGGAATTTTAACCCCATAAGCGATCAATAATTGGTTGTACGCATAATCGAAGTCATATTTATTTTCGTTGAGATAACTTTTTTGGATGACCACCCTGAAAAGAGATTTGACTTGATCGGTGATCGGGACACCTTCACCCTGATTACGTGTGCGAATGGGTCCGTTTCTCTTACCTTTAAATGTTTTCGGTTTTCCTCGTCCCCCACACAAATCATAACGTCCACTCAATGAATTTGCACACATACCAAATTGCCAATATTTTCGCAGCCAACGATACAAAGTTTGTTTGGTAACTTTGTTCTCTTCCATGATCTTACACATCAGCAAGCCACGGGCTTTCCTCTCATAAATACCGGGCTCCGACTTGACCATATCCTTGATAGCAATCCATGCTTTTTGTTGCACTTCCTCAGATTTCGAACCTGCCTTAGGCGCGCTCATGCTGATATTTACGTAAGGGTCATTGATTACTTTAAGATCGGCTCTAGCCAACAAGTGTTCAAATTGTGATTTCAGTGTTACTTGTGGTAGGGCTCTTTCGTCATCTATATTTATCCAATAAATTACTTGCGGATTACTCCAGAGTATCCTGATTCTCTGGGTATCCCACTGATAAACATCATTTGGCATGAACATAATTTGCCTCCTGATTTAACCAGTACTCTGACAGTTCTATATCCTTTGCTTTTAGCTTGGTGTGCAGTGTTCCGTGAATATCCCAAAGAAAAGCCTGTTGTGCGGCTAAATGCCTGAAGTATTGGAGGTGAGCGCCGGGCACCTGAGCATAGTTGTCATCCAGCTCTCGTAATGGTACTGGCAATTTTTCCTCTGAATTGCCATCAAGCGCTTTGGCGATTCGTTCGAAAATGCCCATTCTTTCGGAAACTTCAAGGTCATAACTGTGCATGTGAGACGCTAGCCAGCGGATATTTTTTACCGACGTAACTGGCACATCGTGTTCTGTAAATGCGTACCAAGCTACTTTTTCATTCTCCCAAAAGCGACGCTCAATCTCCTGCTTTTCTAGTGTGCGCGCATCCTCTAGATCTTCAGCATACTTTACTGAAACAGCATGGCTAACTAGAACCCCATCAATTTCCATATCAATTAAAAAATCAGTAGTCATAACCTGAAGTATCCCTTTGTATACGGGATGTTTGATTCCTAACCTTTTTGCAATATCAATTGTGGCTTCAGGGTTAAGAGGGAACTGCTCACGTATATCGACCACAGCGTCATTCCAATCAAAAAGTAAAAATGCTGCAAGCTCAAGGTCTGAAAGTAGATGGACGATACGGTTATGAGTAAGAGCTGGACGGCGATGTACCCTTCCCTTGCTCGGAACATCTCGTACAGTTAAAAAGGGCTGATAATCTTTTCCGTAACCTTGGCCACGTTTTTCTTTTTGTAAGCGTCTCAGAATTGCAGGCTGAAGAAGACTCTTAATTTCTTTCGGGTAGGGGCTTAAGAAAGCGGCTTTCATACTCATATTGATAATCCGAGCAAGGCTATTAAGTCAAAGCATAGCTCGGATCATATTAAGTATGATACTTTTTTGTTTAGTATGATACTTTTTTGTAAGTATGATAGTTTTTTGTCAATCTACAACTGGCATGCTTAAGGACGTGTTTTTATTCTACGGTAACTGATTTAGCAAGGTTTCGCGGCTGATCTACGTCGGTGCCTTTAATTAACGCTACGTAGTAAGACAACAATTGCAGCGGGATTGTATAGATAATGGGAGCAATTGGCGCATCGCAATGCGGCACATTAATCACACGCATAGTATCGTCACTGGCAAAAGCGGTATCTTTATCTGCAAATACATACATGATACCGCCTCTGGCGCGCACTTCTTCCACGTTTGACTTTAATTTTTCCAGCAATTCATTGTTAGGCGCAACCACGATAACCGGCATTTCTTCGTCAATTAATGCCAACGGGCCGTGCTTGAGTTCACCCGACGCATACGCCTCTGCGTGAATATAAGATATCTCTTTGAGCTTTAAGGCCCCTTCCATAGCTATCGGGTACTGATCCCCCCGGCCTAGGAACAGGGAGTGGTGTTTATCAGCAAACTCCTCAGCCAAATCCTCAATCCCTTGGGTAATAGTGAGTGTCTCTTCCAGTTTTGCCGGTAAACTATGCAAGGCTTTAACAATAGCATTTTCGTCTTTTGCAGACATGCCATTGTATTTACCCAATGCCAGTGTAAGCATAAGAAATGCAGTTAACTGTGTTGTAAACGCTTTGGTAGATGCCACACCAATCTCAGCGCCAGCGCGGGTCATAAAAGACAGGTCAGACTCACGCACCAATGATGAACCTGGCACGTTACAAATAGTCAGACTGGCCATATAGCCCAACTCTTTTGCCAAACGCAATGCCGCTAATGTATCTGCCGTTTCTCCCGACTGAGAAATCGTCACTAACAGACTATTTTCATGCACCACTGACTTTCGGTAGCGAAACTCGGATGCTATCTCAACATTACACGACACATTGGCATATTGCTCAAGCCAGTATCTGGCGGTCATACCCGAGTGATAACTGGTACCACAGGCTACAATCTGTACGTGTTTTACTTTTTCAAACAGTGCTTCAGCACCGTTACCAAACACGTCGGCAACCAGTCCTTTTTCATCAAGGCGATGCTGCAAAGCATTACGCACAACGGTAGGTTGCTCATGGATCTCTTTTAACATGTAGTGGCGATATCCGCCTTTGTCACCTGCGTCGTGTTCGATATTCGACTCAATCACTTCTCGCTCGACCGGATTTCCCTGCTTGTCGAATATTGACACGCTACGGCGGGTTATTTCAGCAACATCGCCTTCTTCAAGGAAAATGAAACGACGGGTAACCGGCAACAATGCCATTTGGTCAGACGCGATGAAGTTTTCGCCCAAACCCAATCCAATTACCAAAGGACTACCAGAACGTGCTACTACTACGCGCGATGGATCTTGCTTATCCATAATTACGGTGCCATAGGCTCCGTGAAATTGAGGTACAGACTGTTGCACAGCCGCTAACAACGAATCTGCCGTTTTTAACGCGTCGTGAACAGTATGGGCAATAGTCTCAGTATCGGTATCACTGCTGAACCGATAGCCTTTTGCAGACAGACTTTCCCTTAACGTCTGGTAGTTTTCTATGATGCCATTATGCACTACAGCAATGCGCTCTTCAGATACATGAGGGTGGGCGTTGGCCTCTGTTACTCCGCCGTGAGTAGCCCAGCGAGTATGTGCAATACCTGTAGAGCCTAACGCCTCCTGGCCTCCAATTGCATCAACCAACTCTTGCACCTTGCCCGTGCGGCGGATCCGGGTTAGAGCACCGTCTGACTGCAATAAAGCAACACCGGCTGAATCATATCCACGGTACTCAAGACGCTTAAGCCCTTCAAGCAAGATCTCAACCACATTACGTTCGGCTACTGCCCCCACAATCCCGCACATATCTATTCTCCATCAGGTGACGCGGTTAACACTGTCACACCATAATCTGCTAATTGTCTTGCTGCATCGTCAGCAAGACCGGTATCGGTTACCAAAACAGCCACTTGCTGCCAGGTTAATTCTACATTCGGCATTTTGTTTCTTAACTTAGCTGATTCTGCCACAACAATCACCTTTGTTGCTGCATTTGCCATCGCCTGGCTAAGTTGGGTCATTTCGTTGTAAGTTGTGGTACCGCGCTCTATATCAAGACCTGCGGCGCCTACAAATGCCAAATCAAAGTTATAGGCCTGCACCATATTACCCGCCATCTTGCCCTGAAATGACTGGGACCGGGGATCCCAGGTCCCACCCGTCATAATAACGGTTGGCTCGTTCTTAAAAGCGACTAATTGATTCGCCACAGAAAGTGCATTGGTCATAACCACTATATTCTGCTGCGTTTGCAAGTGCTCTACCATGGTTGCCGTTGTACTACCACTATCTATGATAATCCGTTGATTATTTTGAATAAGACTTGCGGCCAATCGGCCTATAGCGGCTTTTACTGGTGAGAGAAAAGTGCGCTGACTACTGCTAACTAACGCAGGCAACGGCGCAGCTCCGCCGTGCTGACGTACTATCGTGCCTTCTGAATCCAACACAGATAAGTCTTTGCGAATAGTCACGGATGAGGTTTCAAACAGCTGCGCAAGCGCCTCCACAGACGTAAGTCCGTATTGATTAACATGCTCGACAATACTTTGTCTTCTTGCGTCGGTGTTTCGCTTTGCCAAAAAAGAAACTTACAATTTACGAAATGAAAGATTAATCTACGCTATTTATTTCGATTCGCAAGATTTATTTATTAATGGCATGCACATTCAGTTCTGCGTGAATCAAATCGACCAGATACAAGATCTTGCTATTTGATAGCTGTCGATAATCGAAGTATGGACACACAACCAAATTTAAAGATGTGTTAATAGCAAACTCTGGCGTAACCCAATAGAGGCTTTGCGCGACATTTGTACTCTGTGCAAACGTTCGTCCGGTAATAATATTCAGTGTATCCGCCTCAAAACTGTTTGGCTCACCGAACATCAGCGCGGTATTCGACCCACCCTGTAAAAGGTGGGTGTCCCGAAATTGTTGCCAACAGTTCCCCTGCTTGAATTGCAGATTGTCTGGCAAGGCAAAGAGAAATTTTGCATACACATTAAATACTTTACGCCAGCCATTGCCACAAGCTTTACCAATTGCGTCTATGTCACCTGCGGTAAGCGGTACAATGCCGTTTCCGAGGCGCTGCAAACTGAAAGCGGGGCGATTTGCAATGAATACACGCATTCTTGCATTGCTATCGCCCAAGCCTTTTATTTTCGAAGAAGTCAGGTCTATCATCGACATCGGTTGGTCATGTTCACGCTACCAGCATAGTGCGCTGATTTTGCGAAGACGCGATTGCCAGTTCAATAAGTTGTATTACCGGTACGACCGTTTTTGCATCGGCGGGCAACGGAGACTCGCCTTGAATAGCATCAGCTAATTGTTGATAAAACTGGATGTACCGCCCCGGCAGTGTAGGGATTATCTTGCTGGAAGTATCCGTGTGTAACTTACCTTGCTCCTCTTCTGGCGTATTCGCCCAACGCGGATCGTTAAAACTCAGCCCAGCTTTAAGTTGCTCCTCCTGAGGATCCAACGCAAACTTTCGGTAACTTCCCTTGTTGCCATGCAGTGCAAAACGCAGTGTAGGGCCAGCCTCAAATGGCGTAGAACCAAGCAACGCAATGTGAGCGCCATAAAACAAGGTTATCTCAAATGCGTCGTTTGCTTCACCGCCATGACGTTGAGTAAGTATGTGTGCGTTTACAGCCTGGGGCATTCCCCATAATTGAATACACTGATCAATCAGATGCGGGCCCAAATCCCAGAAAATACCTGCGCCAGGGCCCGGCTGTTCGCGCCAGCGCTGCCTTAGGTTGGGTCGGAAACGGTCGAACCGGCTTTCAAAACGCTTGACATCTCCAACGGTATCATCGGCGATTAACTGTTTAATGGTAAGAAAATCGCCATCAAAACGCCGATTGTGAAACACACAAAGGTGCTTGCCGGCCTGTTTCGCCAGCGTAACTAATTCTTCACCCTCTTTGCTGTTTAGTGTGAAGGGCTTTTCCACTAATACATGGCAACCTGCTTGCAACGCTGCCTTTGCTTGTGGTGAGTGAAGATGGTTTGGTGTAGTAATAACAACTAAATCGAAACTGGCTGAGCTAAATGCTTGCTCAAGTGACGAGTAAACTGCACAACCGGGTAACTCACTGTTCACTTTGGCGGGATCGGATGACACCACCCCATTAATCTCAAAATCAGCAAGTTGAGTAAGAAAAGGTACGTGAAAGGTTTTGGCTGCATAGCCAAAACCCACCACAAGCGTTGATATTGTCATAAGCTAACTGCTTCCGCGTTGCTGAGGTGGGTGTCCAGAGATTGAATGGATAATCAGGCCTTTTTAGTAGGACGTTTCCAGCCGCTGATATTGCGTTGTTTGCTTCTTGCTACGGCAAGATTATGCTCCGGCACATTGGATGTAATGATAGAGCCGGCCGCCACCGTTGCGCCTGCACCTATTTCAACGGGCGCCACCAGCGCTGAATTGGAACCAATAAACGCATTCTCTCCAATTAGTGTCTTAGACTTATTTACACCGTCATAGTTGCAGGTAATGGTACCGGCGCCAATATTGCTGTTGGCGCCAATAATCGCATCTCCCAGGTAGGTCAAATGATTGGCCTTTGCACCTTCTCCGAGGGTGGCTTTTTTCATTTCAACAAAATTACCCACCTTTGATTTACGCTCCATTACTGCCCCTGGGCGCAATCTGGCGAAAGGACCAACTGTACAGTCTTCGCCAACGCTGGCGTCCTCAATGATGCTATTAGCTTCGATTACTGCACCAGAGGCTACTTCGCAATTGGTAAGTACACAGTTAGGGCCAATTACCACGTTGTCACCCAACTTAACATTACCTGTAAATACGCAATTTACATCGACATAGACATCCTGACCGGTGGTTAATTGTCCGCGCACGTCAATTCGGGCAGGATCTGCCAGCGTAACGCCCGCCGTCATCAATGCTTCAGCCTGCCAACTTTGCAGGGTGCGCTCCAATCGGGCTAATTGCACCCGGTTATTTACACCCTCGACTTCCACAGGTAAGTCAGGATGTGCCGACTGGATACGTTTGCCTTCGGCGGCAGCCATGGCGATAACATCGGTAAGATAATACTCGCCTTGGGCATTGTTGTTAGTTAAAGCTGCCAACCAACGCTTCAGGTCTTTACCACCCATAACCATCATGCCGGTATTAATTTCTGTTATCACACGTTGCGCTTCAGTAGCATCTTTATGCTCTACTATTGCAACAATGTTATCGTCTTTTCTGATAATACGGCCCATGCCTGTTGGATCATCCAAATGCACAGTGAGCAGCGCCAAATCACATTGAGACTTTGCGGCTATTAATCGCTCAAGGGTTTCAGCCTTAATCAAGGGCGCATCACCAACCAAAATCATCACATCTTCGTCATCAGTAATATAATCAACAGCCTGCATAACGGCGTGGCCAGTTCCCAGTTGCTCCTGCTGCAAACACCAGTTTACCTGCCTGCCCTCAACCCTGGCTTTCAATTGGTCAGCACCATGCCCATAAACCAGATGAACGGCAGTTGCGTCCAATGACTCAACTGTGTTGATGATGCGTTGAACCATAGGCACGCCACCTATTGGGTGTAACACCTTTGGCAGCGAAGATTTCATTCTTGTGCCTTTACCCGCCGCCAATACCACTACTGAAAACGCCATATCGAGTCCTTTTCAAAATTGATGCGCCATAGTGTAACCAACTCATCACTGCAAGTCAGTGCTTCCGTAACATTTCTGGACACCCACCTCGATTATGGACACTCACTGAAAAATTGGACATCCACCTTTAAAGTGTTCGAACTAAAAAACCGGTAAAGGCGGGTGTCCCCAAAAAAAGTGGGTGTCCATAAATGAGGAGCATAAACGAGGTGGGTGTCCAGAGATTGAGGTCCGGGCGTCATTAATATGCGACAGTGGCACAACGTGTTCTCAGCGGTTATTATATGCATGGCATAGACATGATATGCCCAAGGAAGCATCCCCCCAATGCAATAACCTCACAGCTTCAAGGAGAGATTAAAAGCCAGTGAACGCATTCAGGACATTACATCGAAGCATTTTGCTGTTGTTCGCCGTGGTTGTCATCGCGATTGTCACGCTGGTACATTTCAGCATCTCAAAAATCGTTGCCGAGCAAAGTCGGGCGCAGCAACAATCATTATCACCCGCGATCTCGCTCATCGTTACACAAATCCTCAAGCCGTTGCACGTATCGGAAGCGCTCGGAAAATCCCGCGAGCTGGTTACCTTAATGGAAAAAAGCCAGTTGGACGAAGCTGAGATTTTCTCAGCGCTGGACAGAATGGAACAAGAATTTGGTCTGACCTTTTTTATTGCCTCAGAAGAAGCAAGAGTCCAGTACAACTCCGATGGAACCAAGCTTGACCTGATTGAAGGTGAAGTATCCTGGTACTTTAAATACCGGGACTACGAAGCCGATGCCATAGCAGACATAGGCAAATGGGAAGATACGCATTTCTACATCGATATTAAAATTTACGATGATTCAGGCAAATTTTTAGGCTTTTTTGGTGTTGGCAAAAGCCTGAAAAGTTTCGTATCCGTGTTTGACACCTACAAACGCCAGTACGGTTATGACTTCCTGTTTGTAGACGGGCAAGGCGACATCATGCTGTCTTCGGATGCCTCGTTAATTGCAGCAAACGCCGATTTTACCAACCTGACTGAATTACCCTGGTACGCAAGCCTGCCCGATAAAGTTATCGCCGAAAACGCCCTGAACAACCAACTAATTACCATTAACGGTAACGACCACCTGATTGCCGAAGTTGCCCTACCACAGTTCGGTTGGACGGTGTATTTACTCAGCCCCCTGGATGCACGTCAGGCTGAAATATCCCAGGGATTCATCTTCAGTGTGGTTACACTGCTGGTTATCATTTTTGCACTATTCTTACTCATTTATAACCTGCTGTATTATTTCCGTAGGGACATGCAGCCAGAGCTAATCATTCGCAATACACACAGGTTGCCAGACAGAACGCAAATTGAAGAGTCGTACAGTGAGCTAACCAACAAACACTCATCTTTGAGTATTATCTTGGTAGACATTGATGATTTTATGAAAATTAATGATCAGTATGGCCGCAATGCTGGCGATGATGTACTCGATAAAGTCTCTGGCTTTATTGCCAGCCATCTGCGGGACAAAGACATTCTGGGACGCTGGAGCAGCGAGGAATTCATTATACTGCTACCTGATATGGGCCCGCATGAAGCGCATGACCTTGCGCAAACATTGCGCCATGGCATTGCTATTTTGCCACCGCCTGCGGAATTTGCCGACATGCAATTAACCGCGAGTTTTGGGGTGTCATTTACCGCCACCAAACGCTCTATGCATGAAGTAACTGCACACGCCGAAGATGCGCTTTATCAGGCGCGACGCGACGGCCGTAATTTAGTACGGGTTCAGCTTATCGACGCATAGTCAGCGCTGTGACTTTGCCATTGCCCAGCGGTAACCCCGTTGGGCAACACCTGATGTCAGGCTTATTCCCAGCAATATCAATCCCCCACCAGAAAAATCAAGTACGCTGAGTCGCTCGCCCAGGAATAAAAGTCCCCAAACAATTCCGAACAGTGGCACCAGATAACCCACCATAATAGCTCTGGCTGGACCTGCCGTAGCGATGATATAAAAATACAGAAGATAGGCTATACCAGTCCCCCCTAACGCCAACGCCAGGGCATTCGCCCAGGCCAACCCAGAAGGCATAACAGAAGGAAAGTCCAGTAATAACAATGGAAAGAGCAAAAGCGATGCCCAGGCCTGACTGCCGCCGGCAATCACTACGGGTTTTACACCTGACAGTGCTTTTTTAAGCAAACATGCTCCTATCCCATAACAGCAAGTCGCCCCCAGCACGGCCAGAATAGGCACAACGCTCAAATTGGCCCCCACGGCCTTTTCAAAGCTGATCAGCACTACACCTACAAAGCCCAAAGCCAGGCCAACAACACCGGCGCGGGTCATTCGGTCATTGAGCCACAACATGGCGATTAATGCCCCGAACATAGGCGCAGTTGCATTGAGTATAGCCAGCACGCCCGACTGCAAGTGCAAACTCGCGTAGTTAAACAAAACAAAGGGTACACCCGTGTTGATGAGCCCTAACACCGCCATCGGCCGCCAGTAGGTTACTAACATGACTCTAGCGGCCTGACCTAACAGAAAAGGCATAAAAACCAATGTGGCGAGCAACGTACGCAGCTCCACCAGCGTAAAGATACCGAATTCCGGCGCAGCCACTCGCATAAACATAAAAGATGCACCCCAGATAGCGCCAAGTAGTAAAAGTGCTGCTAACGCCCGGTTACTCATCGGTATGCAATCCCTTCCAGTTCCAGCAATGCCTGCTTGCGCGACAACCCACCGGCGTATCCAGTTAAGGTGCCATTTTTACCAATAACACGATGGCAGGGCACAATAATACTCACGGGATTCCTGCCATTGGCCATACCGACTGCCCGGGATGCGGTAGGCTTGCCAAGCGCACTGGCAATTTGCCCATAATGTTGTGAGTGTCCAAAAGGTATTTTGCACAGTTGCTGCCATACGCGTTGCTGAAACGATGTTCCCTGAGCATCTACCGGTACCGTAAAAGTGGTTAGCGACCCGGCAAAATACGCATTGAGCTCCTGATAGCACCGATGAGTGATCGGCGATGGTTTGTCATCTTCGGTCTGGCGCTCAACAAATTTAACGGCTGACACACCTTGTTCACTTGCCTGGATCAGAATGGGCCCCAGCGGGCTGGATATATATTGAGTATATTGCATTTATTGTTCGCTCTTAGCCTGTTGTACCGATGCCAGTAACCAGAGTTGAATAGTGAGGTAACTGCGCCAGGGCGCAGCCAACTCTGTGCCTAAGCCCATCCCTTCTGCCTGCCGCCTGGCAATGAGATCACCAGACAGAAACTGATCAGGCTCACTGTCGCCTCGCAATTTTATATATTGCAATGTCCACAGGCCTACCCCGCGAATAGCCAGAATTTGCTCGTCACTAGGAATAGCATCCCCGTATGAATTGTTAAGACTTGCAAAGTCCCGAAGCGCCTGTTTTCGGGCCCCTGGCATCCTGAGCATGGCCAGGTCGCTCGCGGCTAATGCTTCAGGCGAAGGAAAATACACCTGCCCTTCCTGATTATCACCCAACGCAGCCACCAGCGTATTCAATTGCGTAATTGCCGCTTTAATGCTCACCTGCTGCCCAATAATAGCCCGGCAACCGGCTTCATACACACTCCAGGCACCAGGCAAGCGCAATCCGGGTGTCAGCTGATCTGCCGGCAAACCTGTTGCAATAAGTGATTGCGATATAACGGCAGGATTTGTATCCATATCCAGCACTCTTCGCAGTGTAGTGATTGCAGGCTGTATCTGCGCAGGGTTTGAGATAGTCAATTGAATGTCGAACCCACCTTTACTTTCATTAAAGTAAGCACTTACACTCAATACACCGTATTTATCCTTGCAATGACGTTGATAGCCACCTAAATCAACGTACTCAACTCCCTGTACCGCGCGCAACGCCAGAAAAGCACGAACTTGCGGCCAGTTGTATGGCATATGTACCGGTAAAAACAACGATAGTTTGTTTGTTGGTTGCGAGTGCTGTGCGCCGCGAAGCTGACTGGGACTTAATTTACACCATCGTTGTAAGGTGTCCTGTAACCGCCTTGCCGACTGAAAACCACAAGCAATGGCAACATCAGTTACCGGTAGTGATGTTTGCTGAAGCAATCGTTTTGCCTGCAACAACCGGCTATGCAACTGATATCGTTTAGGCGGCATGCCCACCGCTTTATGGGTAAGCTGATTCAAATACCGTTCAGACACACCCAGTCTCTCTGCAATTTGCGTAACAGGCGCAGCTAAATCACTGGAAAGCAATTGCAGGGCGCGCTTTGCTGTGGTCTCTACGCCCTGCCAGGCACACGAGCCAGGAGCGCTGTCAGGCCGACAACGCAGGCACGGGCGAAACCCTTGTTCCAGCGCCTGTTGCGCAAAGTGAAAATACCGTACATTATGCTCAGCCGGCAGGCGTGCAGGACAAACTGGTCGACAAAATATTCCGGTTGATAACACGGCAACATAAAATTGCCCATCGAACCGACGATCCCTCGACAATCGGGCACTGGCATATTGTTGTTGCTGGATTTCAGAGATCATTGTGTTGCCGTGTTGTATTTACCTGAGGGTATATTAGCGGCTTTTTTTCGTTGAGACGCGATGAAATCGGTAGTCACTTAATACTCACTGTAAACGATATTCGCCACACGAGTTGATCAGTTTATGTCGCCGCCGCATAATATGGACGTTTTTGTCAGAATAACAAGCATGTACGTGCGCTACTAACTCCGGAGTGTTGTTTGCCTTTTCGTTTATCACGTTACGTGAACTGGTTATTTGCACTGTTGTCGGCTATCAGTTTACTTCACTCGCAGCGCATTCTGGCCGATGACCAGTGGTTTGCCGATTATGCGGAACATGTAGAGCAAGAAGCCAATAAATACAACGTACCCGGCTACGCCATGGTGTTCTATCAACAGGGCAAAGCACCGGTCATTGTGGTTTACGGTAAAACCCATGCCAATGGCGATGCGGTCACCCCTGACACTGTATTTCGTTTAGCCTCGGTATCCAAAACCTTTACTGCTGTACTTATGGCAAAAATGGTGAGGCAACACCAGTTGGAATGGAACACGCCGGTGGTATCGCTCAGCACGACCTTGCAATCCCAAGGTACCATGAACCCCAATTTAACCCTGGGCCACATTGTCGGGCAGTCGAGTGGTTATATGCCCAACGCTTACGACAACCTGATTGAAGCCAATTACCCGTTAAAGCGCGTATTAGGTCAACTGGCAGGTTTGAAACCATTATGTGAACCAGGCGAATGCTACACGTATCAAAATGCCTTGTTTGGGGTGATTGAAGAATACTTTACGAGCAATAATACCTCTTATCATCGGCAGCTTCGCGAGCAGTTGCTGTATCCATTGGGGATGGAAACCGCCAGTGCAGGTAAAGGCGGTTTATTGGCCTCTGAAGAGTGGGCCAGGCCTCATATTGCGATTGCCAGAAACCGTTGGCGCGAAGGGCAGGTAGAAAGTAATTATTACCGATTTAGTCCAGCGGCAGGGGTAAATGCCAGCATTAAGGACATGACACGCTGGCTACAAGCCATGCTGGTAGAATTCCCAACCGTGGTACCTGAGGATGTCATTGCCGATGTCACCACACCCAGAGTAAAGACCTCACGGGAAGTCTATCGCCGGGGTTGGCGCGATAACTTAACCGATGCACACTATGGCTTTGGCTGGCGGATTTATGATTACGCAGGAGAAACATTGAATTATCACGGCGGGTGGGTAAAGGGATACCGGGCTGATGTATCGTTTTCTCCCAAGTACCGCGCTGGCTATGTGATGTTAATGAACGCGGAATCTAACCTCATTAACACCACTACCGCAGATTTCTGGCGAACCTACTTTCAGGAAGCCAAACGCAAGCAACAAGCTCCGGCCAGCACTGCAAATGAATGAGGGAGCATCAGCGTAGTTTGCTCCCCCAGTAAATACTTACTTCGTTTTTAAATAAGTATATCCGCTTAAACAATCCTCGTAGAAATCAGTCCAGCGTACACCTTCACGTGGTTTGATATTCCCCATGGAAACCTGCTTATCGATGAGACGTTTGACATCGGAAGCCATCGCGCGCGGGTTGTACTGCATGATCGACAGCACATCTTCAACAGACGAGCCTTTGACAATTTCTTCAATGTAAAAATCTTCCGGATCGTCATCGTAGCTGAAAATATGCACTTCGTGCAGTCGACCAAACAGATTATGCATGTCGCCCATTACGTCCTGATAGGCCCCGGTTAAAAACAACCCAATGTAATAAGGCTCGTCTTTTTTCAGCTTGTGCAGAGGTAAAATATCAGTGATTTCACGACCAATGGTAAATTGATCAATTTTGCCGTCACTGTCGCAGGTAATATCTACCAGTGAACAGTTCACCTCAGGTCGCTCGTTCATGCGGGTAATGGGCACAACAGGAAGCAATTGGTCGATTGCCCAGGTGTCAGCCGCTGATTGAAATATCGAGAAGTTACACAGATACTGCGCAGACAAGCTGTAATCAAGCTCCTGAAGCTCTTCTGGCACATAATCAGCGTCGGCGTAATACGCCTGCAAACGCGTAATGATTTGCCAGTACAGCGTTTCGATTTTTGCCAGCTCTTCCAGCGACAACACACGCAATTTAAACGCGTCCAATGCCTGCTCTTTGTATTGTGATATGTCGTTATACACTTCCTGCATACTGGTGAGTTCTTCGAACGACTCGGCCAATTCACGCATATTCGTAACGAAAATATGCTCGCCTTCGCTTTCACTGGTGTCTACCTCAGAACTGTTGGAGCGAATTTCGCCCACAATTTGAGAGATCACACAGCTGTGGTGTGCGGTGATTGCCCGCCCACTTTCGCTCACCAGATTAGGATGCGGCACACCTTCAAGATCACACACTTCCTTCATGCCATACACTACGTCAGACACGTATTCCTGCATGGTGTAATTACGCGACGATTCGCTGGTGGACGCGGTGCCATCGTAATCGATACCCAAACCACCACCTACATCAACATAATCCAGCGGAAAGCCCATTTTATGCAATTCTGCATAAATACGCGCGCCTTCGGAAATGGCGTCTTTTACCGAACGAATATCAGTAAGCTGACTGCCAATGTGGAAATGCAACAGTTTCAGACAGTGCGCCATGCCTTCTTCTTTCAGGTAGCGCGCTGTATTGATAATTTCGGAAATAGTTAAACCAAACTTGGCCCGTTCACCACCCGAACTTTCCCATTTACCGCGGCCTTTCACGGTCATTTTAGCCCGCACACCAATGATAGGTTCGATTTCCAGTTCTTTGGCAATGCGTACTAAAAGCAGTAATTCTGAATATTTCTCTACCACCACGACCATACGACGACCGAGCTTTCGGCCTAACAGCGCCAGACGCATGAATTCTTCGTCTTTGTAGCCATTCAGTACGGTGAGTGAATTTTCATTGCTGTTCATCGCCAGCGCGGTAATTAGCTCGGCTTTTGATCCTGCTTCAAGGCCGTAGTTGAAAGGTTCGCCGGCATCAACGATTTCTTCAACCACTTCACGCATCTGGTTTACTTTTACCGGATATACACCATTGTACTCGCCGTTATATTCGGCTTCGGCAATAGTATTTCGGAAAGTCGTATTCAGATTGGCAACCTGAGAACGCAATACATCGTGGAAGCGAATAACAACAGGCAGCTGCACGCCTTCTTCCAGAATTTCATCAATAACGGCTTTGAAATCGATGAGTACAGACGGGTCCGAAGGATTCGGCACCACATGCACATTACCATTTTCACCAATCTTAAAATAACCGCCGCCCCAGCGGGATACGCCGTAGATGCGCTCAGCTTCTTCGATCGACCATTCTGACGAGAGTCCAACCATGATGTACCTTTTGATATATCCGCTGCCCACATCCAGGAAATGCGCGCAGAATGTTACTTAAAATAAGCCGCGTATTATAACGACCTTTGATGTCAGCGCTATGACTATTTAACCAACTTTATTGCATAAACAATTATTCAGTGGGGTTCGCAAAATTAATAGCGATGCGCGGCTAATCAGATCACAAACCGTAGCATGAATTTTGCGCAAAGTCCTTTATACTGGACAGACTAATTTTTAGTTTGTTCAATTTGGAATGAGGTAATAACTATGCATCACATACAGGGCGAATTCTCCGTTGAACTCTCTCCGCAAGCTGACGAAATAAACACTGGCCGTATGCTATTGAATAAAACCTACAAAGGCGCGCTTTGCGGTACAAGTGAAGGTCAGATGCTTAGTGTCCGAACCGACACGCCCGGCTCGGCGGGGTATGTAGCCATTGAACAGTTTAGCGGCACACTCGATGGCAAGGCCGGTTCATTTGCTCTGCAACATAGCGGTACCATGAATCGCGGCGAAGCTTCACTCACGGTATCGGTGATCCCCGATAGTGCCAGTGGTGACTTAACCGGCTTGAGCGGCAATATGCAAATCACCATAGAAAACGGCGCGCATTACTACGATTTCAACTATGTATTTACCCTGTAGGCTGGCAACCCATCACCAGTAAAAACAAAAAAGCAAAATGTATTCAACACTTTGCTTTTTACATTTACTGCATCAATCCGGGCCGGTTGGCCTGCAGATTATTCGTCGCCGAACTCGCGAATAATGCTGTTAATGGTGTCTTTCGCATCACCCAATACCATGCGGGTGTTGTCTTTAAAGAACAGTGGGTTATCTACACCCGCAAATCCAGCGTTGGCGGAGCGTTTCAACACAAATACGGTTTTCGCGCGATACACCTCGATAACCGGCATACCGTATATTGGGCTGCCTTTCATCTCTTTTGCTGCCGGGTTAACTACGTCGTTCGCACCGATAACGATAACCACATCGTAGTTTTCCATGCGCGGGTTAACATCATCCATTTCACACAGTTGATCGTACGGCACGTCGGCCTCGGCCAGTAACACGTTCATATGGCCAGGCATACGACCCGCAACCGGGTGAATCGCATACTCAACGGTGCAATTATTTTCTTCAAGCAACGACTGCAGTTCACGAACTGCGTGCTGCGCCTGGGCAACAGCCATACCGTAACCCGGCACAACCAACACGGATTGCGCGGCTTCAAGCACGTAGAACGCATCCTGAGCGGCCATGATTTTCACTTCGCCTTCAATCACTGCACCCATCTCAACTGGCTTGGAGAAGCCCGACAGCAATACATTCATTAAAGAACGGTTCATGGCTTTACACATGATGTTAGTCAGGATCAGGCCAGACGCCCCCACCAGCAAGCCGGTTACAATCAGAATGGTGTTAGCAACAGCCAGACCCGCCGCACAGGCCGCAACACCTGAATAGGAGTTCAGTAGCGCAATAACAACAGGCATGTCTGCGCCACCAATTGATATGGTAGCCCACACACCAAAGCTAAGCGCCAGACCAATTGCCAGATACAGCCATAGTGCATTCGACGGGTCGGTTGCAAACAAGTAACCCACGGCAACAAAGCCAATGATATGCAGGATACTTAGCTCACGCAGGCCGGTAAAAATGAACGCCTTGGACGACATTTTGCCCGACAGTTTGCCCCAGGCAATCACTGAGCCCGAGAACGTAACACCACCAATCAGGATAGTCAGGAAAATCGTTACGAATACCAGCTCATCGGTTGTGGCCATAGAGAGTTGGTTCATACCGGTTACGGTTGCCCAGCCCAGCAGCAGTGATGCCAAACCACCAAAACCGTTGAATAGCGATACCATTTCTGGCATTTGTGTCATTTCAACTTTCTTGGCTTTCCACGCACCGTATGCACCACCCAGCACAAAGCCCAGCAGGATCCAGTGATAACTGATGATCTGTTGATCTATCAGAGTAACTACCACAGCGATAAACATACCAATGGCAGAGACAAAGTTTCCGCGGCGGGCGGTACCCGGATGACTTAACAGTTTCAACCCCAGAATGAACAGGGTAGTTGCCACTATGTAGGCAAGATTGATGATCATTGCATTATTACTCACAGCATAATCTCCTTACTTGCCTTGCTTTTTCTTGAACATGCCCAACATGCGGTCGGTTACCATGTAACCGCCTACCACGTTGATGCTTGCCAGTGCTACCGCAGCAGTGCCCAAAATAGTGGTGAGTGTGTCGTTTTCAGCACCCGAAGCCACTAACGCACCTACCAGGGTGATCCCGGAAATGGCGTTTGAACCCGACATCAATGGCGTGTGCAGCGTAGCTGGCACTTTGCGAATCAGTTCAAAGCCTAAAAAGGCGGCCAGCAGTACAATAAAAATCAGGTAAATGGTTTCCATGACTTACTGCCCCCCGTAAGCATTTTTCAGCATGTTATTGATTACGGCGCCACCGTGCGTGATCACACTTTGCGCCAGAATTTCATCTTCCAGATTGAGTTCAAATTGCTTGGTTTCAGCATTAAAGAATTCATCAATCAGGTTAAACAGGTTATTGGCGTACATGTCGGTAGCGTCTTTGGCAACCTGCTGGCTCCAGTTACCGGTACCAATTACCGTTACCCCTTCTACCTGCACGGTTTTACCCGCTACTGAGCCCTCAACGTTACCGCCAGACTGCGCAGCCATATCCACTACCACACTGCCGGGCTTCATAAGCGCCAGCGTATCTTTGCGGATGAGTACCGGAGGTTTGCGACCAAACAACTGTGCCGTTGTGATCACGATATCGGAATCGGCAATAGCGTCGCGTTGTGCGTCCTGCTGCTTGGCTTTTTGCTCGTCAGTGAGTTCTTTGGCGTAGCCGTCTTTGGTTTGACCGGTTTCACCAATGTCGATTTTCAGGAACTTACCGCCTAACGATTCTACCTGTTCGGCCACTACCGGACGGGTATCGTATGCCAGTACGTTCGCACCCATACGTTTCGCAGTAGCAATAGCCTGAAGGCCCGCTACACCTGCACCAATAATGAATACTTTGGCAGGCTTAATCGTGCCTGACGGGGTCATCATCATAGGCAAAATGCTGGGAAGACTGTTGGCAGCCTGAAGCATCATCACATAGCCCGCCAAGCTGGCCTGTGAACTCAGGGCATCCATCTTCTGTGCGCGCGATGAACGAGGGATCATTTCAACAGACAGGGTTGAAACCTGCTTCGCGGCAAGTTGTTCAACCAGCGACTGTTGGAAGAAAGGATCAATATGACCAATCACCAGCGTGTTTTCGCTGAGTTTGGCCAAATGGGCATCTGATGGACGATTCACATACAGCACAATATCTGCGCTGGCTAATGCTTCGGTGCCATCTTCAATTATGGTTGCGCCTTGTTCTGTATAGGCTGCGTTGGTGTAGCCTGAACGCGCACCGGCGTCAGATTCAATCACCACGTTTAGCCCCATACGGCTAAGACGCATTACGGTGTTTGGCGTTACCGCACACCGGCGCTCTGCTACATCTGTATCTACAGCGTGCTTTGCTTCGTTTAGTACTAAGAGTTGCAAGGGTGTTCTCCTCTCCTCCGGGCAAAAAGGTCCCTGGCCAGGCGTAAAGGTACGTCGACCAAGTCAGTATGTATTTGCTGCCACAAGATGCTTAATCCATTAACTACAAAATTGTAAAGCGACCTTACTATAAAGCTCACTTATGAATAACAATTATGTAATCTTCCCGTTCTTGTGGTTTTTATTGGAAAGGACTACGGCTGACGCCAATAATGCATAAATCAAAGCCAAAATGAAAGCAAAAAATAGAAGGTCGGGCCTTATATTTCATTTATGGAATGCATTTTACTTATAATTAATATTTATATGATGTAGGAAGATGATTGTTGCGTTAAAACCGCAAACATAGCTATGAGGCTGACGAGCAGCGCAGTATAGGTTAAACAAGGAAAGTTGAAAGCAGAATTTGAAGGACCGCTTCAGTTACTAACATAGCAATTCAAATATGGAACGTTAATAACAACTTAGTACTACTTTATTGCTATCTTTGTCGTAGGTGTAAAGTGTCATGAAAAAAAAGCACCGCATTGTGCGGCGCTTCATTTAGCATGTCTCAACCCAGTGTTCAGGCAATGAGTACTTACTATTCCTGCGGATTCAGCAACACAGGTTCACCAAATCCCAGTTCAGCCAGTCGTGGCATTTGCGTGTCTGCATCACCGGCCACCAGCCAAATCATGCCATTTGGATTGGCATACTGTTTAGCCAGCTTTTCTATTTCAGGCTGGGTGATTGCCTGAACTACGTTTTGACGCTGCCGCGCATAGTCGGGTTGCCATCCGTACCGACTAATATTATCCAGCATGGATAGCTTGGCGCCTGCCGTTTCAAACTGGCGCGCCGCGCTCTTCGTAAAATAGCTCTTGGTATTCTCCAGGTCCTGCTCCGTGAACGTGGCAGCGTATTCGCCCAGTATGGCTTTTACCAGCGCCAAGGATTCGTACGTTACATTGGTACGCACCCCCGAAGAAATAGTAAATGGCCCAGGGATATCGGTGCCGCTGAAGCCAGACCGCACACCGTAGGTGTAGCCTTTGCCTTCACGCAGGGTTTGCATCAATCGCGACGCAAAACCGCCACCGCCCAACTTATAGTTCATTAAGGTTGCAGGATAAAAATCGCTGTCGGTTTCGGCCAGTGCAACGTAACCGATGCGCAGCTCAGATTGCTTGGCTCCAGGCACATCGTAAAAATACACTTTCGCTGCTCTCGGACGTTCCGGTGTGTCAATGGATGGCTGCACTACCGGTTTCGCTGGCCATGATTGATTTAACGACGCAAGCGAGGCTTTAACCGTATCGGCATCCACCGCACCAACCACCAGGAAATTGGCAACCGATGGCGAGAGAGTTTGTGCATAGTATTGCTTTACATCTTCCAGCGTAATGGCACTGACAGACGCTTCGCTACCCAGCGGATTGTTCGACAGAATATGATTAGAGCCATACAGCAGTTTAAAATAGGCATTATCGGCAATGCTGCCGGGGTCGGCACTTTGCTGTGCAATGGTGCTGAGCACATCCTGCTTTGCAAGCTGAAACTCTTTTTCGTCCCAGCGCGGCGACAACAGCATTTCCTTTAGCAAGGCGATAGTTTCTTCGTAATGCCGGGCTAGCGTAGTGCCAGCAAACGTTATTGACTGACGCCCGCTTGCCACTGATATTTCAGCGCCAAGTAACTCAATGGCTTTTTCCAGCTCTTCAGGTGTGCGGGTTGCCGTACCTTTTTGCAATAACATAGCCAGTAAGTTCGACACGCCCACCTTGTTAGCCTGCTCTGACAACAAGCCACCCTTAAATGTAAGCTCAAAGTCCACAATGGGCAGTTCATTACTTTGAATGCCGAACAAGCCTAAGCCATTGGTTAATTCTGATTGCCACACATCAGGCACCGCAGGCACAGGTAACGCGCCATAAGGCGGCTCTGCACTTCTATCAAACTTAGTTGGCGTTTTTACATATCCGGAATCTTCGGCCACATCAAAAGACTCGCCGCGCCCTTCTGCCACAATTTTTTCTTCTGCTACCTCAGCCAGCGTAGAGCCGGCGATGATAAGATCAGTCTGGCCTTTGGGCACAAAACTAGTGGCAATAAAAGGTTTGCTTTTGATGTACTGATGGTACACGCGCTCGATATCCTGTGGCGTTACCTGTAAATATTGCTGAAGTTCCTTATTGATGTAGCCAGGGTCGTTAGCAAAAATATTGTACTGCGCCAGTTGAAAGGCCTTACCCAGCACACTGGATAAATTGGCGTAAAACTCTGTTTCTATGCCTGCCTTTATACGCTGAAGGTCTTCTTCTTGGATCCCTTCGCGTTCAAAGCGCGCAAAGGCTTCCTGCACTCCATCGTACACATTATTGAGATCCGTTCCGGGATAGGCACGGGTAATAAGCATGATCTCGCCTGCCAACTCGGAATTATTGTTGTATAAAGTAACGTCAGACGCCAGTTGCTTGTCTTCTACGATAACCCGGTTCAGCGGCGCCGTTTTACCTTCAGATAGCAAAGCCATCAGAATATCCAGTGCATAGGCATCGTTGTGATACAAATCCACCCCCGGCCACACCATACGTAGCTCGGGCAGTTGCGCAAAATTGTCTTCGTAATAACGCTTCACCGTTGCCGATAATGCGGCAGGTCTGTCTGCTAATGGCGTGATGTCTTCGCCGCGGGGGATTTCATCAAAGTACTTATGCACCCAGGCTTTAGCTTGCTCCGCATCAAAATCGCCGGCGATCACCAGTGTGGCATTGTTTGGCACGTACCACTTGTTATAGAAATCCTTTACGTCCTGCAGCGTGGCATTTTGCAGATCTTCCAGCGAGCCAATTACCTGCCAGTTGTAAGGGTGATCAGCGGGGTAGAGGTTTTTACCTACCACGTAATTTGCATGGCCATAGGGGCGGTTGTCTGTGCCCTGGCGTTTCTCATTCTTCACAACCTGCTTTTCTTTGGCCAGCACGTCTTCAGTGACGGTATTAATGAAAAAGCCCAGTTTATCGGCTTCCGCCCAAATCATTTTTTCCAATGCGTCATTGGGCACGGTTTGAAAGTAGTTGGTGCGGTCGCGACTGGTTGAGCCATTTGCGCCTGAGCCCCCAATGCGAGAGCTCATTTCATCCAGCCCACCTTTACCTAAATTCTCAGACTCCAAAAAGAGCAAATGCTCAAATAGGTGTGCAAAACCAGTACGCCCTTCCAACTCTCTGGCCGATCCCACATGAAAGGTAAGCGCCACAGCAATAACAGGATCAGAATCGTCCTGATGAAAAACCACTTCCAGACCATTATCGAGCACGAATTTTTCGTACTTCACTTCAAAAGCCGCAGGCTCCGGTAACGCCACCGCGTCATCAGCGGGCTGTTGAGAGCAGGCAGTAAGCACTGTTGCGCTTAGGGCAACAAGTAACGGTGTGATTCGCTTTGGCACGTTCATAATGATGTAGGATAAGTGTGTGTTGAGTAATGGACACTCACTATAGCAATGAGTGATCAGTAAGCCTAGCCTGCCAAGGCGAGACACAGATAAAGCGCGACATGAAAGTGAATTGACGGGTTGGCAGCGATAGTTTAGTTATTTTACGCAGCAATAAAAAAGGCACTCCGAAGAGTGCCTTTCTGAAAAGCGTTTAGCTTATGGGTGGCTTACATCATGCCGCCCATACCGCCCATTCCGCCCATACCGCCCATGCCGCCCATATCTGGCGCGTCATCTTTTGGCAGTTCAGCAACCATTGCTTCTGTCGTGATCATCAGAGATGCGATAGAAGAAGCAAATTGCAGAGCAGAACGCGTTACTTTAGTTGGGTCAAGGATACCCATTTCCAGCATGTCGCCGTAGGTGTCGTTGCCCGCGTTGTAACCGAAGTTACCAGAACCGTTTTTCACTGCATTTACAACTACAGACGCTTCTGCACCTGAGTTGATAGAGATTTGACGCAGTGGCGCTTCCATAGCACGCAGTGCCAGCTTGATACCGTGAGTCTGATCTTCGTTGTCACCGGTCAGGTCAACCAGTTTAGCAGCCGCACGTACCAGTGCTACACCACCACCAGGTACCACACCTTCTTCAACCGCAGCGCGAGTTGCATGCAGTGCATCTTCTACGCGGTCTTTCTTCTCTTTCATTTCAACTTCAGTTGCTGCGCCAACTTTGATTACTGCTACACCGCCAGACAGTTTAGCCAGACGCTCTTGCAGTTTTTCTTTGTCGTAGTCTGATGTTGAATCAGCGATTTGTGCGCGAATTTGCTCACAACGTGCCACGATAGACGCTTCTTCACCCGCTCCGTCAACTACAGTTGTGTTGTCTTTGCTGATCACTACGCGCTTCGCAGTACCTAAGTCTTCTAACTGAACTTTATCCAGTTCCAGACCAATTTCTTCAGAAATTACTGTACCGCCAGTCAGAACAGCGATGTCCTGCAGCATGGCTTTACGACGGTCACCAAAACCTGGTGCTTTAACCGCAGCCACTTTAACGATACCGCGCATGTTGTTTACTACCAGCGTAGCCAGCGCTTCGCCTTCTACGTCTTCAGCAATGATCAGCAATGGCTTGCCGCCTTTTGCTACTGCTTCCAGAGTAGGCAGTAATTCACGGATGTTAGAGATTTTCTTGTCTGCCAACAGGATGAATGGGTTGTCTAATTCAACCGCACCGCTTTCCTGGTTGTTGATGAAGTAAGGAGACAGGTAACCGCGGTCAAACTGCATACCTTCAACAACTTCCAGTTCGTTTTGCAGCGCTTGGCCTTCTTCAACAGTAATAACGCCTTCTTTACCTACTTTTTCCATTGCTTCTGCAATGATGCCGCCCACTTCTGAGTCAGAGTTTGCAGAAATAGTACCTACCTGTGCAATTGACTTGCTGTCGGCACATTCAGTAGACAGGGCTTTCAGTTCTTCAACCGCTGCTAATACCGCTTTGTCGATACCGCGCTTCAGGTCCATTGGGTTCATACCCGCAGCAACTGATTTCAGGCCTTCAGTAACGATGGCTTGTGCAAGTACAGTTGCAGTAGTAGTACCGTCACCCGCTTCATCGTTTGCTTTAGACGCGACTTCTTTAACCATCTGTGCGCCCATGTTCTCGAACTTGTCGTCCAGCTCGATTTCTTTCGCTACAGATACACCATCTTTAGTGATGGTAGGTGCGCCAAATGACTTATCCAGGATTACGTTACGGCCTTTTGGACCTAAGGTAACCTTAACTGCGTTTGCCAGGATGTTTACGCCTCTCAGCATTTTTGTGCGGGCGTCATCACCAAAACGTACTTCTTTAGCTGCCATTTCAAATTCCTCTCAATTCGGTTAAACGGTTTATTACTCTACGATCGCCAGAATGTCGTTCTCGCTCATGATGAGCACTTCTTCGCCATCCAGCTTCTCGGTTTTTACGCCGTAACCGTCGTTGAAAATAACGGTGTCGCCGACTTTTACGTCTAGTGCTTTCACTTCGCCATTCTCCAGAATGCGACCGTTACCCACGGCGATGATCTTACCGCGAGTCGATTTTTCTGCCGCAGAACCGGTCAATACGATACCGCCAGCAGATTTGCTTTCTTGCTCTGCGCGCTTGACGATAACGCGATCGTGTAAAGGACGAATTGCCATTTTCAAATCTCCTGAATAATCTAACTATTCAATTTTTGTGATTAGCCGACGTACACATTTGTCATACGCCGTTTGCCTAGTTTGACCCAGATGGGCCGTAAAATTGTTACTGCGTGGTTAAATGGGGGAGTACCCAGACAAGATCAAGGGGTTTATTAAAAAAAATTTGAATTTTTTTTGGTGAATGTGAGCAATATATGGAGTACCTGCCACCGGAGCCTGAATACCTTAGCTCCGGCAGCACGATTTATTGAATGAGCTGGCGATGCGCCGCCCTGGACAATGTAGTGGGTGTCCAGTGATTCAACACCGCATCTGGGGTGTAATGAGAGAGTTCAGCATCGGATAGCTGGGGTCTGTCGGCGTTGTTATACGCACCCGGCCCATAACTGCCGTATTCACTGAAACGGGCATCGTTCAGTGGCATAAACTGCTTTCGCGTACCGTCTTTAGCGGTTCCCCCCATACTGCTCCACCCTACCTGAGCAATGTGGCTGTCCATAAAGGTATTAATAAAGGTGCTTTTACCAATGGCGTTTGGATTGGCATATCTGCCATCTGCAAATGTGGTGGTGGGGTGCCAGGGTCTGCCAAGCGGTACGCTGTTATTGGGCACACCAATCTCGCGCAGTAACCTGCAATTTAAAAAGGTAAAGCCGTAGTCTTGCTCAATTAACGTGCTGGGCGCAGTCACATAACCGGTGAATGTCATCGGATGCGCTCTGGGGCGAGAGATCACATCCGTATAGTCAAACAACACATTTCCCGCACCAAAAATAAAATCCACATGCCCGAATATTTCGCTATCGGCAATGTAAGTTCGGCCTGACTCGGCGTACAGCGTATCCTGATAACCCATTAGCGCAACGCGTTGCAATACGGTGCGGTCCGCTTGTTCTGCAATCTTTAATGCCACGGCCTGAGTGCCACGGATTTTGTTTGGATGCCCTTTCGGTAACTTGTCATCAGCAGGGTAATCGTAGGTGTTCTCGATGGTTAAATCGAACAGGCTGACGTCGGGCGCCAATACTTCTACCACGGCGGTGCGAAACGTACCCCATGTTTCTTCCGATCCAGAGGTACTGCCGGGCGTCACCGGCTCGCCAGCATAACGGGTATAAGCAATCGTGGTTTCACGTTTTCCGCTACCCACCAGCCTTATACCGGATTTATTTATGATCACCCGTTCCTCAAAGACACCCGGGCCAATAAAAATGGTCCAGCTCTGTCCGTTTGGTGCAGCATCTACGGCAGCTTGTACTGAGGTATAAGTACCGTCACCCGGTGTAGCGAATACTCTGGCATCAATACGCTCATTCAGCGTTTGAGGCTGCGAGCCACAGCCACCAGCAAGCAGCACCAGTAGCGCTAGCAGCCCGGCGATTCGTCCCTGAATAAGCATATTAGATCACCGTGGCCTTGCCGTTAATCACGATATTTTCCTGCGTGATCCCGGCCACATTCTCTATTACAGAGTCTTTTTCGGCTTTTTCGATGGTAATATTTTTCAGCGAAACGCCCGTGATGGGCGTATGAGGATAACCGCGCATCACAAAAGCGCGCTTAGCTTCTACCACATGCAAGCTTTCAATTGAGATCGCTTCAAGCGTAGGCATAAACTGCCCAACATTACCCTCTTCGTAATAGAAGTTGATCACAATGGCGTCTTTTACTTTACCAATGCGCAAGTGACGGTAATTCAGATTTTGTAAATGCCCGCCGCGAATGGAATTGGTTTTAATGCGGATCCCGCGGTCCAGGTCCGGGCTACTCATTTCACAATGCTGAGCATACAAATTTTTCACCCCGCCGGAAATTTCACTGCCGATCACCACACCGCCGTGCCCCGCTTTCATTTTGCAGGCATTAATAAGGATGTTTTCGCACGGCGCTGCCACTCTGCGACCATCCGCATTGCGGCCCGATTTAATGGCAATACAGTCATCACCGGTATCAAACACACAGTTTTCAATTAGCACGTCTTTACAGCTTTCCGGGTCACAGCCGTCAGAGTTAGGTCCATGGCTCTCGCAATGCACGCCGGTAACCGTTACGTTTTCACACAACACCGGATTAACCAGCCAGAATGGCGAATTTTTAACCGTAACGCCTTCAATGAGTACGTTTTTGCATTTATAGGGCTGAATAAACGGTGGGCGCAGGTAGTTCTCCTCGAATACGCGCTCGGCTACCGGCACCTGATCTTCCGCCATTTGACGCAACACATCGCGAGTAAATTTTTGGTTTTCTACCGGATGATCACCCCAACCAGCTTCTTTCCAACTGCCTTTCCAGGGCCACCAGTGGTTAGGGCTACCGCCGCCTTCCAGGGTGCCTTTTCCGGTGATCGCTACATTGGTTTGCTCATAGGCATAAATCAGTGGGGAATAGCCCATTAATTCAGTGCCTTCCCAACGCGTGAATACATAGGGTTTATAGAGTTCGGGGTCGGTTAAAAAGTGCAGTGTTGCCCCTTCTTCGATGTGTAAATTGATATTAGACTTTAAATGCACAGGGCCGGTATGGAATTCCCCTTTAGGCACTACCACGCGCCCACCACCTTGCTGAGCAATCGCATCGATAGCGGCATGAATGGCGGCACTGGCGTTCTCACCGCTACCCGCTTTGGCACCGAACTCGGTAATAACGGCACTACGTGATGGGAAACTCGGTGGCACAATGCGCGCCCGGATCGCGTTGGCCTGCTCATTCCAGGCAAAATCACTGTTTGCAGAAGCACTGCCGGTACAACCTGACATTGTTAGCGCACCCATGGCGGCTGAGCCCGTACCCATTAATTTTAATAAAGACCGACGGTTCATCGACATTGTCACTGGGGTACTCCTTGCGTTGCAACACGCTGTAAAAAGGTATGAATAGTGTCAGTTGTCTGACTCAAATAAGGTTCAAACAACCAAAATGTGTGAATAGTAGGCGGCAGCGCAACAAATTCGTAATGGATGCCGTATTGATTGAGTGCTTGCCCCACTGCCTCATGTCCGGCAGTGAAGCGGATTTGACCGCTGCTGATCACCAGCGTTGGCGGTGCAGCCTTGTTTACGTGCGTAGCAGCAGACGCTTCTTTCCAGCGTGCCGGGTTTGCCTCGTAGTCAGCGCCCAGCCACATCGCCGCCGCTGAGGTTGCTTTGCGTTTGTTCTCAAATTTCAGGGCAAGTGGTGTGGTAAAATCCAGCACACCATCAAGATCAATCACAGCGTTAACGCTGGTGTCACTGTGACTGTCCGATTTGTGGCTGTCAGATTTGTATAAAGAGGTATGCGCGGTATACCCGGCTAACGCGGCCATTTGCCCACCGGAAGAGCCGCCGCCGATAGCGACTTTCTGAGGGTGTATCATCAGCGCTTCGCTGTTCGACTTTACCCACAAAATTGCATCTGTAATATCCTGCATACCGGCTGGATATTGCGCTTCTATCGACAATCGATATTCGGGGGTAAATACGGTATACCCAAGTTGAGCCAGCTTATTGGCCAACGGATAGAAATTGGATTTGTTACCTGCGCGCCAACCGCCGCCATGGATAAATATTATGGCCTGGCCGTTGTGATTTTCGGCCGACGGAAAGAAAGTATCTATATGTAAATCACGACTACCAAGTGACTTGTAGGGCCGTTCAAACTCAACGGTCTGCCCCTCGCGAAATTGCAGTGCTGGCCACTGTAATTCAGGATGTTCGGCTTTGTAACGCGCGAAACGCTCTCCGGGCGTGTAGCCATCATCAACCTGATAGACGCTGTCCTGTGCCAGCGCTGGCAGCCACAGTGTCGCTATCAGGGTTAATGCAAGGGAGATTAGCTGTCGTTTCAACGTGATACTCCGTTTACTCTCTGTTCATCGGAATGAAATTTACGTAATCCACATCCACGAAACCGGCAGGGTGCGCATTAGGCAGCTCCGGCTCTGTATCTAGCGGATTGGTTACCGCAAAGATCCCGGTTTTAGCACCTACCCAACGACCACGCCGAGCAATAAATTGTTCTCCCACTGCCGTAAACGGTTCAGCGTCGTTATAGCGATAACCAAACACGGCGGTGGCATCTGACGCCAAAATATAGCGCAATTCAACGGTGGTATGGGTTAACGGACCATAGTCGTGCACGTTCTCGTCACAACCGGTGCGGGCATTGCGACATTGCACATATACCAGATGAGGCTGACCATGGATTGCTTTAATCCCAACCCAGGCGTAGTCCTCGCCAAACAGTAACAGCCCGGCTTCCAGAGAAGCGGTTTGTGCTGGCACGGTCATTTTCATTCGTACCTGATATTGTTGAGCGGGCAACTTTTGCAGCAATAAATTAGGTGTCATCCACAAATTGTTGCCGGTTTCAGGCACTTTAGGCATGGCTTGCAGGCGAATCTGTGATTCAGTTTCCCAGCTGTACCAGTTCTCTCCCGGATTCGCGTTCCACTGCCATTGTAAGCCAAATTGCTTGTTGTTAAATTCCTCACTGGTGGGCTGAGCAGTTATTTTTACACTATTTAAACTTTTAGGCTTTTTATAGCGATACACCGGTTCACCAATGCTGTCGTTATCGCTATCCTGACCAATAATAGGCCAGTCGTTCTGCCACACAACAGGCTGTAAGTGCACAATCCTGCCGTAAGCTTTGCGAGACTGGAAATGAATAAACCAGTCTTCATTGTGAGCAGTATGCACCCAGGCACCCTGGTGAGGACCATTGATTAGGGTGTTGCCCTGGTCCATTACGATTTTGCTTTCATAGGGCCCGGCAATATTTTTTGCACGAAATACCGACTGCCAGCCCGTTTCAACCCCACCTGCGGGCGCAAAGATATAGTAATACCCATTGCGCTTGTAAAACTTGGGGCCTTCCAGCGTGCGGTAACCCGGTAATGCATGTCCATCCACAACATGAGTGTAGTCGTCTGACACCCAACTGGTGTCATTCGCCATGCTGCGTAAACTCAGTACATTATTAAAGCCGGCGCGGCTTTTGGCCCAACCATGTAGTAGCCAGGCCTGGCCATCGTCGTCCCACAGCGGAGTAGGATCAATTAATCCTTTACCCGGTAAAATGAGACGAGGTTCACTCCATTTGCCTGCGGGATCTTCAGCGGTAACCACGTAAATGCCGAAATCCGGGTCGGGGTAGAAGATCCAGAATTGATTGTCGTGAAACCGAATATTGGGTGCCCACACGCCATTGCCATGTTGTGGACGGGCATAATGTTCTGCCGGCACCTGAATGGGCAACGCGTAGTTAATCAACGTCCAGTTTACTAAATCCGTGGAATGCAGAATTGGCAGGCCGGGCACTGCATTAAAGCTGGATGCAGTCATGTAGTAGTTGTTATTTACGGCTACCACATCCGGATCGGAATAGTCGATATGCAAAATAGGGTTGCGGTAAGTCCCGTCGCCATTATCCGACTGATGCAGTAAAGGCGCACCGGTAATGGGAGGTGACTGCGGTGGATGAGCGCCACCGCAGCCACAAAGGCCGGTTAACAAAATACCCAAGCCCCAAAACTTAACCGCTGACATGAACTACTTACCCAGTTCAACGGCTGCCAGAATGAACGGGCCCACCCCTTTTGGATCATTCGGGCGAATTGGCTCACTCATGTAGTACTCAAAACTTCCATCGCGGTAAGGGTTACCGCCAAGCCCAGCAACTTCACATACCTTCTCAAGCGTAATAACATTGGTTTGCGGATCAACTGAAATCATCTGATCTACCAAGCCAGCAAAGCCTTTCTCAGCATGCTTTTTAAAGTCAGCAGGTAACACGCCCAAATTAACGCCTTTCGCCATGGCATAGGTCAACATAGCCGAACCAGACGCTTCCAGATAGTTACCTTTGCGGTCGCCCAGGTCTGTTACCTGATACCAGGTACCGGTTGAATGTTGGTATTTCACAACCTGCGTCATCAGATTTTCAAAGCGCGAGGCCAACCAGGCACGTTTAGACAGATGAGGCGGCACGATATCCAGCACATCAGCCATTGCCATGGCATACCAGCCCAGTGCGCGAGACCAGTGGTGAGGCGACAAACCGGTAGCGTTGTCTGCCCATTTTTGCTCGCGTGATTCATCCCAGCCATGACGCGGCAGGCCAGTTTTAGCATCATAAAGGTGCTTTTCAATCAGTTCGAATTGCAGAAAAACGTCGTCCAGTTGCTCCGTTTTTCCACTGCGCATAATGTATTCGGCATAGAAAGGCGCGCCCATGTACAGGCCATCCAACCACATCTGGTAGGGATAGCGTTGCTTATGCCAGAATCCGCCTTCGCTGGTGCGTGGATGCTCGTCAAACTGTTCACGCAGCTTGTCAGCCGCCAGCATGTATTTCTTATCACCGGTTTGATCGTACAGGAAGAACAGTACCTTGCCTGCGTTGATCATATCGATATTAAACTTCTCTTTTTTATAAGTGGCGATATTGCCCTTATCGTCAATCAGTGTGTCGTAGTACCCTTTCAGGTAATCAAAGTAACGCTGATCGCCGGTTTGCTCATACACACGGGAAAAGGCAAGCAGGTTTAAACCATGAACATAATCCCAGGTTGGCTTTTCATCCCAGTCCATCATCCAGGCTTGTGGAAAGCGAACCATTTCAGATTCCACCATACGTTGCGACCAGGCCTTAGTATTATCCAGTGGCTCTGCCTGAACCATGCTGCTGCCCACTGCCATTCCTAGTGACATAAGGACAACCTTGATTAGCTTGTTAGCCATTATCTACCCCTGTGTTAACAAAATTGAAACGCTTATTGCTACCGGTAGCATTTTGGTTAACTTGAACCATGTTGTCAAGTTGTAAATGGAATTCCTCACAAAAGCCAGTCAATCGTCAAAAATAAATTAAATTATTGTTTAATATAGCTTAAAAATGCATTCACCGCTAAATACACACCATTCATCTGAGTGTTTTTTATTCTGAAACAGCATTACCAATTGTGAAATTGTGTGCAAAAAATGTAAAAAATTAAAAACACCCTATTGCCACCGGTAGCATAAAGGCATATATTGTTAATCGCTTGTAAACTTCAAAAATAAAAATAACAGGTGATGCAAGCATTAGTACCCATGCACACAATGTGTCTGCTATTAAACAATGTCTGAAGCAGGCGCGATAAAACGTGAGGAACCACGAATGAAATTTGCCAAGTCCTTTAAAAAAGCACCTATTAGTATTGCTGTAGCGTGCGCTATGCTTTCTCCTACTGCTGTATTTGCTCAGAGTGCCGAAACCAACGAAGATATGGTTGAGGTAATTGAAGTTCGCGCGTCGAGCTTTGCCGACAGCTTGCAAAAAGCGCTGATCACCAAGCGCGCGTCTACCAGCTCCGTTGATACCATTCTGGCGGAAGATATTGCCGACTTCCCGGATCAAAACATCGCAGAATCACTGCAACGTATTCCAGGTATTGCAATTAGCCGTGAGGCAGGTGAAGGACGTGAAATTACCGTTCGTGGCTTAAGCTCAGATTTCACCCGTGTTCAGCTTAACGGCATGCAAGCGCAATCGCTGTCTGCGGGCACCGGTGGTGTACGTAAAGACCGTGCGTTCGACTTTAACGTATTTGCCTCTGAACTGTTTAACCAAATCAAAGTATACAAAACAGCCTCTTCAGAACTGGAAGAAGGCACATTAGGTGCAACAGTTGATCTGACTACCGGTCGCCCTTTCGATTTTAAAGAAAATGTTGTAGTGCTAAATGGTCAGGCGTCTTACAACGACCAGTCTCAAGAAGCGACACCGCGCTTGTCTGCATTGGCAAGTTACACTAACGATGACCGCACACTGGGTTTCCTGGTATCGGCTTCATTTTCATCACGTATGGTGAATAACGTTGGTTCTGATACGGGCCGTTGGGAAGATGACGGTTTCTGTACTGATTCAAGCTGCCTGGGCACACAAACTGAAGATTTAAGCAGCTACTGGCACCCTCGTTTCCCGCGTTTTGCTGACAAAACGCACGATCAGGATCGCACTGGTTTAACAGCCTCTCTCCAATTTGCGCCAAGCGACGATACAACCATTACCGTTGACGCTTTATACGCTACTATCGAATCAGTGCGCAATGAGCCCTTCATGCAGGCTATTTCACTGGCTCGTACAAACTCTTTGGGTGTTGGTCAGTCATATTTAACCGATTACACAGTAGACGCAAACGATAGTCTCATTGCTGCAACTGTTCATGAAGTTGACGTCCGCTCTGAACACTTCGTATCAAACTGGGAATCTGAATTTACACAATTCAGCGTTGATCTGAAGCAGCACATTGGTGACAACTTAACCGTTAATGCTTTAATCGGTACGTCGTCTTCTGATTTGGATAACCGTGAAGTAACCGTGATCTATGAACACTTTGGTGTGAATGATTCGCGCCGTATGCTCGATTATGCAAACAGCACATCTGCGGTAACCTATGACTTTACTAATCAAATGAGCCCGCAAATTGATTACAGCTTTGATACAACAAACCCTGCAAACTGGGAACTGTCAGAGTACCGTGACCGTTTGTACAAAGCGAGCTCCAGTTATGACAACGCCCGCGCAGACTTTGAGTACATCGTAAATGACATCGTAACCCTGAAAGGTGGTGTAACGTACAAAGATTACTCCTATGAAATCGACGGCTGGCGTGCAGACAAAACATTTGAATCTGCCGATGCAGCAGACGGCGCAGCAGATGGCGTAGCATATGGTATCAGCAACGTACTGACTGCTTCTGACGGCAGAACAATCAACGCTGGTGGACAATCCTTCTTTATGGCATCCAATGCTCAGATCCCACAGTTTCTTGCAAGTGGCGGCTGGTCTTATGCGCCTAACAGCGGTGATACCTATGAAGTAAACGAAGAAAACTTAAGCTATTTCATTCAGGCTGACTTCTTCGTAGAGCTGGGCGACATGGACCTACGCGGTAACGCAGGTGTTCGTTACGCTACAACCGACGTAGAATCTAAAGGTCTGGTAAATGGCGATGAAACTTCGGTTAAAAACGATTATTCAGACACCCTACCATCAGTTAACTTAGCGCTGGATGTAACTGAAGATCTGGTGCTTCGCGCTGCATATGCAGATGTTATGTCACGTCCAAGCCTTAGCACACTGTCTCCAGGTGGAAGTGTTGATGCATTTAACCTTACAGTTAGCTATGGTAACCCGTTCATCGACCCATTCCGCGCAACAAACTTTGATTTGTCTGCCGAATACTACTTCGATGAAGGTGCACTGTTCTCAGTTGCGTATTTCGTGAAAGATATCGAATCATTCCCAACCAGCGAAACTACAACGCTTAACTGGCAGCAAGTAGGCTTACCAGACAGCGTACTGGGTGGACAGGCTGATATTGCTAACAATCTTGACTTCCAGGTTCGTCGCACTGTAAACGGTGAAGGTGGCAAGCTTGATGGTACTGAGTTCCAGTATCAGCAAGTGTTGAACTTCTTGCCAGGACCTGAGTGGATGCAGAAATTTGGTATCCTGGCCAACA
This sequence comes from Alteromonas sp. AMM-1, assembly GCF_047290655.1. NCBI lineage: Bacteria > Pseudomonadati > Pseudomonadota > Gammaproteobacteria > Alteromonadales > Alteromonadaceae > Alteromonas > Alteromonas sp. AMM-1. The sequence continues at coordinate 38,982 of NZ_JBLBUE010000008.1, forward strand.
TGACGTTTGTAAACTCAGATGTTAAGTTAACCGGATTGTCTGAAAAGTCTTCTAACTTCACCGTTTATTGGGAAGATGATGTATTCAGTGCGCGTATTTCGATTGCCAACCGCGACGAATTTACCACGTCATTTAACAATGACCTGAATAAACAACGTTATGTAGGTGCAACGACTCACGTTGATTTCTCGGCCAGCTACAACGTATCTGAGAACTTAAAGATCACTCTGGAAGGCATTAACCTTACCGATGAGCCAATCGTAGACTACACATCACCAAACGTTGGTGGTCGCGTATGGAGCGTTGCTCAAACAGGTCGCCAGTTCTTCCTGGGCGCCAGCTACAGAATGTAATTTTTTAGTGTCCTAAGCAAAGGCCATTATTCTTAATGGCCTTTTTTCGTTTTAAGGAAATCGCATGAATAAACTCTTTGCTCTTATTGCACTTATTGCCGTGTGTGTCCCCGCCAGCGCCTGGGATCCGACCCGTGTTGCACTTCACCTGGTGGGCGACTCTACCATGGCCGACAAGCCTAACCTTGCTTACCCCGAGCGCGGCTGGGGGCAATTACTCCCGGAATACACGAACGAAGAACTGGAAATTGTGAACCATGCAGCCAATGGTCGCAGTACCCGACGGTTTATTAACGAAGGACGCTGGGCACTGGTGTTGTCGGAACTGAAAGCGGGTGATTACGTGTTAATTCAGTTTGGTCATAACGACCAGAAAGCCGATGATCCCGCCCGCTATGCATCGGTAGAGAAAGATTACCCCGCGTTTCTGAAGCAATACATTGCTGATGTGCGCGCCAAGGATGCCATTCCCATGATTGCCAGCTCTATTTGTCGCAGACACTTCGACAGTGAAGGGAAATTACAGCGCAAGCTAATTGATTATGCCAATGCGGCTAAACAGGTAGCACAGGAAGAAAACGTAACTTTTTTTGACCTGAACGACCAAACCTGTAGCTTCTTACAGGAGATTGGCGAGCCGGCCAGTCAGCAATACTTTATTCAGGTACCGTCCGATCTGTACACCCGCTATCCAGAAGGGAAAATCGATAATACGCATTTAAACGTGGTGGGCGCGTCTAAAGTGGCGCAGTTCTTTGTGCGCGATTTACGCGCCAAACAGCATCCATTGGCAAAATACGTTTACCGCGATTCCTTGTAACGTAATAACATTCAGCGCGGTTTGGCCTTGTCCCACCGCGCTAAAAAGGTGAACACTTCACCTGATTGCGCCCGGCACGTTTGGCAGCCAACAGTTGCCGATCTGCCAGTTCAAACGCTTCATCAAGCCCTTCTACCGCCTTCACAGGCGCGACACCGAAGGAGCAGGATACGTCGATATCCTCAAATTGAGCTGATACATGGCTAACCGCATTGCGTATTTGTTCTGCTACTTTTACGCCCGCCTCTAACGGGGTATTGGGCAACAGGATCAAAAACTCATCACCACCAAATCGACCGAATAAATCACTCTCGCGACATACCGAACGAGCAACGCTGGCAACCGATTTCAGCACCGCATCGCCCACCGTATGTCCATGAGTATCATTTATCTGCTTAAACTTATCGATATCAAACACAATGAGCGACAAAGACTCGTGATAACGCACAGCTTGTTTGGCCAATTGCTCAGCGGTATTAAAAAACGAATGGCGGGTAAGCGCTTTAGTAAGACTGTCGAAATGGGCTTGCTGATGCAATTCCCGGTTATCTGAAATCAATGCTGGTACGGCCATGGAAAAATAGGTACTGCAGGCCATAACACACAGAGCAAACTGGAAAATGTACGCTTGGGTTGCAATGCCCAGTAGGGCAACCAGGCCCGCCATGGCAAAGCCAAGTAAGGCAAGGCTGATAGCTGCATATAAGGGCGACTCTGTATATACAATCCACATTTGTGGCATCGCCAGAAAAAACACAAAGCAGGCGATCTCCGGGGAATTAAAGTAGTAGGCGGCGCACGAGGTCACTACGAGCCCCAGCATACTCAGGAGCAGCTTAATGCTATAGGGAAAGTCATTGGCATGCACAATGGGCGTGAACGCAATACCCGCCAGAAAATTGCGAGCAGGATACCAGCGCTGCAACAGCGCGATAAAGATAGGGGTAAGTACTAACATACCCGACATATCGCCTATCCACCAGGCGATTAGCGTTTCTTTAAGGGTAGGCGACTGTAACCCTTGGTATAGCACCAGCGTACCCAATAAAGACACCAGCAGTGTGGTGGCAGCGCAAATAATTAAAAAACGCATCACCACACTGTAAAGATTGTACGACGTAATGCTCGACAGCGTTGTGCGTAACAAGGCTGCCCCAGCACCGTAAATGCCTACATGCAATGCCGCAAATAACACACCCGATGTAAGCAGCGTCTGCACATTGCGATGCGTTTCGAATATGTAATCTTCCCAAAAGGTAGACAACACACAGGCTAAACTAATAGTGATACAGGCACGCCAACCCAAAAACACAATGGCGGTAAAGGTGAGGGCGACAGGGGGGAACCATATACTGGCATGAGGTGCGTATTCCATTACCACCGACAACCGCCAAAGCAGTAGCCAAATAAGCAAAAGCGCAGTGTGCCGCAGCACGCGTGCAGGGACGGAATCAGCTAGTAATATAACTTACCGGCCACACTAAACAAATGTATTACTCTGTTAAGAATAACATCTGAAGAAAAATACAAATCACAAAAACCACACAGGGTTTTGTGCTGATAGTGTGGTCTTAAACTGCTGCACACACTCAATACTCCCGTAACGCTACAAAGCGGCAACCAGCATCTTTGAAATACCGGTATCTCCACGCATTAGTGTATAGGGAATACGGAGTCAGTGCACGATTTCCGTGCACAATAAACTTGCAGAATTGATACGTATCAAGGGTAACTAAAGACGGTTTACCGCTTCGCGTAACGTACTGGCCGGAATAATAGCACCGGGGTGCTGGATCACGGTACTGGCCACTTTCGCGCCATAGCTGGCCGACTCTGTTACGCCCTTCCCGCTGATACGCGCAGCCAGATACCCCCCGTTGAACGCATCGCCAGCCGCGGTGGTATCAACCACCTGAGCAACTTTTTCAACCGGCACAATAAACTGGCCCTGGGCATTTTTAATACGCACACCTATCGCGCCGTTTTTCATCACGGTTTCGTCAATGTTCATGGGTGCTAAGTGCGCAAATACATCATCGGGATTGGTATGGCCATACAACGCCAGGTGATCGTCGCCGCCCGGAAACGCCGTATTGGCAACAGAGTAACACCTGTCCATCCAGGCCTGGGCGATTTCACGGTCTGGCCACAAGCGCGGACGGTAATTGGGGTCAAACACAATTTCGCAGCCCTGCTCTTTCAGTGTTGCAATTAGATCAAACAATTTTTCGCGCTGAACGTCATCCAGAATGGCAACTGAAATCCCCGAAAAATAGAACATATCAATGTGCGATGGCGGTTGCGACATCACATTCAGGGTTTGTGTCGCGGCAGAATTATCACGCCAGTAGGCAAAGGTTCTCTCACCTTGCTTGTCGGTACGCACCATATACAGGCCAAGGTTGCGTTTGCTGCAACGATACACCTGGTCAGTATTAATTTGTTCGTCACCCATGGCAAACAACAATTCGTTGCTAAGGAAGTCCTCACCAATCGCCGTCAGGTAACTCACCGACACATTCGGTGCAGAGCGTTTTAAATAGACTGCGGTGTTATAGGTATCACCCGCAAAACTTTTAACCATGTCGTTGCCGCCTTTCGACACCAACTCCACCATGCATTCACCGAATATGACGATTTTTTTCACGCGGCATCCTCAATAAACTGACCTTGCGCTACCACACAGGCATCGGTAATAGCCTGCCAGTTACTTGCTTTAACGCACTCTTTAGGGATCATCCACGAACCGCCCACTGCAAATACATTTGGCAGAACACTAAATTCATGCAGGTTATGGTCGGCAATACCGCCTGTCGGGCAAAAACTCACTTGCGGAAAAATAGCGCCGAAGTTTTTAAGCATACCCACGCCACCGCATAGGGTAGCCGGAAAGAACTTTGCTTCCGTTAAGCCCGCTTCTACCGCCAGCAAAATATCTGAAGGTGTTGCAGTACCTGGCAGAAAAGGTAATTTGGCATCCGCTAAATAGCCCAGCAGTTTTTCGCTGAGCGTTGGCGTAATAATGAACTGGCTTCCTGCGTCTTTGGCTTCCTGCACCTGTTCGGCATTCAGAACCGTACCCATGCCTACCAGCATATCGGGGAATTGTTCACGTATAGCAGTCACTGCGGCAGCCGCTGCCGGGGTGCGTCTTACCACCTCAATACTGCGCAATCCACTGTTGTGCACAGCACGGGCAATGTTAAGAGCCTGCTCTACGCTGTCTGGCTGCAAAATAGGTAATAATGGCGTGCCTTGGATCAGCGCGCGAAATCCGCTCATAGTAGGGTCTCCAGAGTCTCGGAAATAGTGTTTTTATTTAACGCGGCCAGCTGTTCTACGTGTTTGAGTACGGTTTGCTTAAAATTATTATTAACCGTTAATTCGTCGAACACCTGGGTAAGATTAAGAATGGCATTTGCCAGATCTTTTACGCTGCCCTGATGATGCCGAGCCAGTTCCAGCAGTGTATCTGCCAGTGGATCCACCAGTTTTTCCTGGTCTTTATGGCGTTTGGCAATAAACAGGATCCAGGCGGCAATAGGCACACACAGCAGCGACACTGGATTGCCTTTTTTGTAATTGTCACGCACGGTATTCAAAATGCGGAAAGGCAGCTTTTGTGAGCCGTCCCAGGCTATTTGCGATAGCAAATGACGAATATGACGATTCTGATAACGGCGAACGATATCATCTGCATAACTGGCAAGGTCCATCACGCCTTCGGCATTGATCGACGGCATGATTTCACTCACCAGCAATTTGCGAATAAAGCCGTGCAGCGTATCATCGCTGATAGCTTCAAAAACGGTTTCCTTGCCGGCCAGTGTACCCACGTAGGCCAGAGTTGAGTGTGTACCGTTAAGAATGCGCAACTTAGCATTTTCAAACGCCGCAACATCGTCGGTAAAGGTCACGCCGACTTTGTCCCAGGCAGGGCGCGGGCCACTGAACTTATCTTCTACTACCCATTGTGTAAAGGCTTCACGCTGAATTGGCCAGGCATCACTGACCCCCAGTTTTTCCTGCGCAAGCGCTATCAGCGCTTCATCAGTAGCTGGTGTTATGCTGTCTACCATTGTGCACGGGAAACAGATGTTTGCCTTGATCCAATCCGCCATTGCCGGATCCAGTTTCTGAGCAAACTGATATACCGCTTTACCGAGTTTTTTACCGTTGTCGGCCAGGTTGTCGCAGCTAATTACCGTCATGTCAGCCACACCTTGTTCAAAGCGCTCTTTTAGTGCACAAACAATCAGGCCGACAGCCGAAACCGGCTGGTCGGGGTTAACCAGATCATTGATGATATCGGGGTGCGAGGTATCCAGTTCGCCACTACTGGTCAGGCAATAGCCTTTCTCGGTAATGGTTAACGAAATGATATGCGTATTAGCATCAGTGAGCGCGGCCAGAATGGCATCGCGGTCTTCTTCCAGCACCAGTATTTCATCGAAGGCACCAATAACCTGCACATAGGGCTCGTTATCGAGTACAACCAGTGAGTATAAATTGTCTTGTTCGGCCAGCTTTTGTTTAAGCGTGGCGCTGCGCATTGACACTCCCGTTATCCGCCAGTTACCGCCATAAGCCATGGCCATATCGGTATACACAGCCTGATGGGCACGGTGAAATGCACCAGGGCCGATGTGTACGATGCCGCGGCTGCGTTCGCCACGAACATAGCCAGACTGCTTGATGTCAGCCGGTAAACCGGCCAGCGACTGCTCAGTTAACGGGATAGCCATTATGCGTTTCCTAAGTTGTATGCGTTTTTGGCGAAGTCGTACGACAATTTCTTGATCAGATCGCCTGCTTCTTCTTCGCTAATTCTGTGTTCTGCCACCATCGACGCCAGGAAACGGCAGTCAATACGGCGGGCTACGTCATGACGAGCCGGGATCGACAGAAACGCGCGGGTATCGTCGTTAAAACCTACGGTATTAAACAATCCTGCGGTTTCTGTAACCTGATGACGGTAGCGCAACATCCCTTCAGGGCTGTCGTGGAACCACCATGCCGGGCCCAGCTTCAAACAAGGGTAATGACCAGCCAGAGGCGCGAGCTCACGTGAATACACTGTTTCATCCAGCGTAAACAGAATAATTTTCAGGCGCGGATCATTGCCGTATTTGTCGAGCAATGGTTTAAGGGAATTAACGTATTCGGTTTGCATTGGAATATCGGCACCTTTATCGCGGCCGAATTTCTTAAATACTTCTTCATTGTGATTGCGGAATGCACCCGGATGGATCTGCATTACCATGCCATCTTCAATGCTCATACCCGCAAGTTCGGTGAGCATCTGGCCACGGAACAGTTCCTGTTCAGCGGCAGTAGACTTACCGGTAAGGCACTTGTCGAATAACGCCTCGCACTCAGACAACGACAAATCTGCTGTCAGTGCTGTTGGATGTCCGTGATCCGTTGCGGTTGCGCCGTGATCGCGGAAAAAGGCACGGCGCTGGCGAATGGCTTCCAGATAACCTGTCCAGGTTGTGGTATTCAACCCGGTGATTTCACCCAGTTTATTGATGTTATCTACAAAATCTTCACGCGATGCGTCAACTATATCGTCAGGGCGGAAGGTTGTAATCACGCGTTTATCCCAACCTGTGCCTTTCAGAACATTGTGATGTTTCAGTGAATCCAACGCCCCTTCTGTAGTGGCAATCAGTTCAATATTGAAACGGTCCATCAGCGCGCGAGGTTTGTATGCTGCCTTGGCCAGTTCGGCCGTGATGAACTCGTAGTAGTCCATGGCATTTGCGCTGCACAACATGTCAGACAAACCAAATACATTTTTAAATACAGTGTCCAGCCACATGCGGGATGGCGTACCTGCAAACAGGTGATAATGATCTGCAAAAATCTGCCAGATTTTCTTTGGATCGCTTTCGGTCTCACCGCCATCCCAGCGACGAATGCCCAATTGTTGCAAGGAAATGCCCTGGCTATAGAGCATTCTGAACACATAGTGGTCCGGCAGAATGAACAATTCGGTAGCATTACCAAAGTTCTCGTCATAGGCAAACCAACGTGGATCAGTGTGACCATGCGGACTGATAATAGGCAGATCTTTCACAGTCTGATACAGCGAACGTGCAATGTTGCGTGTCTTTTCGTCCGCCGGAAACAATCTGTCTTCGTGTAATAATATTGGTTTCATATCAATCTCTTTTTTACAAGGTTACGCCACGTTTCCAGATTGCTATCTCGTGACTGCCATTCTTTTCGTTACAGGTTTGCTGGCCCGACGCAATGTTCAGGCACTGCTGGTACAACTGTGCTGCGCAGTCGTCAATACTGACGCCCTGCAACACCTGACCTGCGTTAAAATCAATCCAGTGTGGCTTCTTCTGAGCAATTTCACTGTTTGATGAGATTTTTATTGTGGGTACAGGGAAACCAAGCGGTGTACCGCGCCCGGTTGTAAAAAGCACTATGTGCGCGCCACTGGCGGCCAGCGCAGTTGAACTCACTGCGTCGTTGCCAGGGGCTTGCAACAGGCTAAGGCCTTTTTGCTTCATGGGTTCACCATACTTAAGCACGCCATTAACCGCCGCCTGACCGCCTTTTTGCACGGCGCCCAGGGATTTTTCTTCCAGTGTGGTTAATCCACCGGCTTTATTACCCGGAGAAGGGTTCTCATAAACCGGTTGATTGTTGTCCAGAAAATACTGTTTGAATTCGTTTACCAGGTGCACTATTTCATTGAATACCGGTTCGCTGGTAGCGCGATTCATTAGCAACTGTTCCGCACCAAACATTTCAGGTGTTTCGGTTAACAGTACCGAGCCACCCTGTGTGCACATCAGATCGGTCATACGTCCAACCAATGGATTAGCGGTAATGCCACTAAACGCATCACTACCACCGCACTTCATCCCCAGTACCAGTTCGGTAGCAGGGATAGGTTCGCGTTTATCTTTACCCACTTCACCCAGCATTTCGTGGATCAGGCGAATACCTTCCTCCACTTCATTACCTACCTGCTGTGAGTTGAAGTAACGAATGCGGTTGGCGGGTCTGTCTACTTTTTCAAGTAAAGACGACAGTTGGTTGTTCTCACAGCCGAGGCCCACAATCAACACTGCACCGGCATTAGGGTGTGACGCCAGTGACGCCAGAATAGTTTGAGTGTCGTTCAGATCGTCGCCTAACTGCGAGCATCCAAATGGGTGAGTAAATGCACGGAAGCCATCACATTCACCAAAAAAGCGGCGCTCGCATTCAGCAGCAATGCGCTCTGCGGTGCGGTTAACACAACCTACGGTATTGATGATCCAAATTTCGTTGCGAATACCCACTTTGCCGTTCTCACGGCGGTAGCCCATAAACGACGCCACACTTGGACGGGTAATGGGTGCAGGTACCGACTTAGGTGAATAGGTATACGATTCCTGGCCACTTAAAGCAGTTTTTAAATTGTGACTATGCACATGCTGGCCCTGGGCAATGTCGGTTTGGGCAATACCAATGGTAAAGCCGTATTTTACCACTGCCTGACCTGCTGATATGGCCCGCAACGCCACTTTATGGCCAGCAGGAATATCTTCCAGCAACGTCAGCGCCAGTGAATCAATGTGTTCGCCTGCCGAAAGCGGCATGGTGGCAACTGCGACGTTGTCGTTTGGATGAACTTTAATCAACTGAGTCTGAGTTGTCATAGCGAATCATATCTCACGTTAGTGCAAGGCTTGGTTACTGATTTTAAGATAGCACATTTTTAACATGTGTGCCACCGGTGGCATTTTAAGACACAATTAAATGCTCTTTCAAGCAAAATCTTTTTATTTTGTGACTTTGCGGGTAGATTCCCGAATGATCAGATGCGGCTTTACAATGTAGTCGTCAACGTCTTCAGTAGGTTTATTTTCAATTAATGCAACAATTTTTTTCGCTGCAAGACCCGCCATCGCCACAACCGGACGTTGTACCGTAGTGAGTGACGGAATCACCCTGGAAGCAAATAAGTTGTCGTCGAATCCGGCTACCGATAATTCACCAGGTACATCAATCCCCATTTCATGGGCAACTTTTAGTACTCCGGCAGCCATTTCATCGTTGTTGGCAACAATTACCTGCGGGCGAGGAGTTTGAATTAACAGCGTTCTGGCGCACTCTATGCCGCTTTCGTAACTGTTTTTACCTTCAATAATACGTTCAGGAGGCACAGGCATGCCCAGTTCAGCCAGAGTATGAGTAAGCCCTTCCAAACGTTCTACGGTTGAATAGTAATGCTTTGGACCACTGATAATGGCAATGTCTTTGTGCCCCAGCGATACCAGGTAACGCGCCATGTCGCTAAGCGCAGCGCGGTCATCCGACACCACAATATTCTCTTGCTCGTCAATTTTCACCGACGCCATACGCACATAGTTTATACCGTGATTTTGCAAGGCCTTGGCAAGCTCATTCGCTTCTGACGCCGGCGGCAGCACAATGACACCATCGATATTGGAGCGTCTCACAAAATTAACGCAGTTGCTGATAAAGTCGTCGCTGCGATAGTGGCAAGGGTGCACAACCAGTTCATAGCCCTTTTCGGAGCACACGCTCAACACACCGCGCTGAACCTGGTCGATATACAAGGCATCCGGGTTATCGTAAATCAACCCGATTAAATAGGAGCGACTGGCAGCCAAGCCACGAGCCTGCTTGTCGGGCGAAAAACCCAGCTCATCAATAACCTGCTGAATCCGTTCACGGGTGGCCGCACCAACGTTAGTGGCACCGTTTATTACTCGCGATACCGTTCGCTTGGACACACCGGACAGTCTGGCAACGTCATTAATGGTAGGTTTCTTTTCCATCTGGCAATTCTCGTTTTATTGTTATTGTGCGCCTGCGAGTCTACCCGGAGTGTCACCAAAGTGCCACAAGGCCAGACCACAAGCGTTTATACCGTTATTGACACGCCCTGTCTATAAGCCAAATACAGCAGGCAACGCTTCGCTAAACCAGGCCACATAGGTTACCAGCATCAGCACTACAAACATGGCGCCATACAATGGCAATAACGGTTTAATAATTTTGTCGAGACGCGTTTTCGCAATGGCACAGGTAATAAACAATACCGCACCCACAGGCGGCGAACACAAGCCGATCGACAGGTTAAGTACAATCATGATCCCGAATTGCAGCGGTGACATACCCAGTTGCATGGCTACCGGCAGGAATATCGGGGTAAAGATAAGTACTGCTGGTGTCATGTCTAAAAATGCGCCCACAACAATCAATAGCAGATTGATCAGCAACAGGATCATTATCGGGTTGTCGCTGATATCCAGCAAAAATGCGCTGATATTCTGCGGAATATTTTCAAACGATAGCATCCACGACATGGCGGTAGACGCACCGATCAGCAGCATAACAATCGCCGTGGTTTCCGCAGACTTAAGCAGAATATCGGGCAATTGTTTAACCTGCACTTCCCGATACACACCAACCGCCAGCACGAGGGAGTACACTACCGCAATGGCGCCAGCTTCAGTGGCAGTGAAAATACCACCTACAATACCGCCAATTACCAGCACAATCAGGAATAAACTTGGCAAGGCTGCCGCAACCTGCTTTACCACTACATTTAACGGCAAGCGCTCTGTAGTTGCATAGCCCTTTCGCTTAGCGTGGAAATAACACACTATCATTAAACTCAGGCCAACCATAATACCTGGCAAATAACCCGCCATAAACAGCGCGGCAATCGACACCCCGCCACTGGCAATAGCATAAACAATCAGGATATTACTGGGTGGGATCAGCATACCGGTGGTTGACGCCGCCGCGGTAACGGCGGCACTGAAGTTTTCGTCGTAACCCTGCTTTTTCATCTCTGGCAACATAAAACTGCCAATCGCCGAGGTTGTAGCAACCGCAGAACCAGAAATGGCACCAAACAACATACACGACACCACGTTTACCAGTGCTAACCCACCCGGTAACGAGCCAATTAGCGCGAGCGCGCAGTTGATCAGGCGTTTAGCGATACCACCACGTCCCATGATCATGCCCGATAGCACGAAAAACGGAATGGCAAGCAAGGCAAAACTGTCGAGGCCCCCCGCCATTCGCTGAGCGATGGTGGTTACGGCGGGCGTAAAGTCGATGTTCATTAGCATGGCAATAAGCGTTGCAATACCAATGCTAAAAGAAATCGGTACGTTTAATACCAGTAAAGCAAAAAACGCAACAACCAGTACAATTGCGGTCATGTCCATTACAGCGCCTCCACATCGTCGGCAACCCACAGATTGCGGATATTTATCAGGCAATACAGCATGATCAGCGCACCGGTAATGGGCAGTACTGTGTACACATACCCAATTTTTACTTCCAGCGCTGCAGAAATCTGCTCAAGTTGCAGAGTCAAGCTAACCAGTTGGTTACCGCCATACAGCAGTGCTGTTGCGCAAAAGCCAAACACTAATAGCTCAACCAAGGTGAGGATGACTTTACGTCGTTGTGCTGGTTGCTTTTCAACAATCAGATTAAAGCCCAGGTGCACCTTCTGGCGATAGGCGTATGCCGCTCCCAGCAAGCCAATCCAAATCAGGAAAAAGCGCGACAGTTCTTCGGTTACTGACGCTGGATCCTTTAAAATGTAGCGAGATATAACCTGCCACACGACCGCCAACAGAATTCCTAACATTGCCAGGATAAGTGCACCCGCTACTGTGCGGTCGATAAATGCAATAATTGAGCGCATATTACATAGCCTTAATTTGTTCGATTAACGCACCAATTTCGGTGTCGCGCAGACTGTCGTGAAACGGTTTAACCGCTTCAACAAAAGGGCCTTTGTCGGGGTAGATCACCTCTACGCCGTCGGCAATCACCATTTCAAGCGATTCCTTGGTTGATGCCTGCCAGGCTTCGCGTTGAAATACCACAGACTCTGCCATGGCCTGAGCTACCCATTGTTGTTGCTCCGGGTTGAGATTTTCCCAGGTGCGCAACGACATCAGCATCACATCTGGTACTGACGTATGTTCATCAAGGGAGTAATAGCGCGCGATTTCGTAGTGACGTGAAAGGTAATAGCTGGGCGGATTGTTTTCAGCGCCATCTACTACACCTTGCTGCAATGCCGTATACAGTTCGCCCCATGCCACCGGCGTGGCGGCAGCACCGAGTTCACGTACAGTTTGTACTGCAGTAGGGCTGTTCAACACACGAATTTTCAGGCCGGCTAAATCGGCCGGTGAATGGATAGGTTTGTCATTGGTGTAAAAACTGCGGCTACCAGCATCGTAGTACGCCAAACCTTTCAGTTTAAAATCCTCTATCCCCTTCAACAAATTTTTACCGATATCACTGTTTAGCACAGTCCAGTAGTGATCGTTATCGCGGAAAATATAGGGGATGCTGAAAATTTTCATGGCCGGAGCAAAGCCTTCAAGCGGGCTTGCTGATACCTTTGTCATGGATAGTGATCCAATTTGCAGCAGCTCAATCATTTCCCGCTCTGTACCCAACTGGCTACCGGGATAAATTTTTACATCCATCTGGCCGTTCGACAGTACAGCAAGGCGCTCACCAAAAAACACCATGGCTTTGTGAACCGAATGCTGAGTGTCCAGGGTATGACCCAGTCTTAGCACGACTTTGTTATCAGTTACTGCGTTGTCGCTGCATCCTGCAATCAGGAATAACGAGGTCAGCAACGCAAACGGTAAGGTTTTAAACAAGCTCATTGCCAACTCCTAGCGCAGCTCACTGGCGGGAAACTTGTCCATATCGTCATAGTCGAGATTCTCCCCGGCCATACCCCATATAAACGCATAACTTGCCGTGCCGCAGCCGCAGTGAATCGACCAGGGGGGTGACAATACAGCCTGTTCGTTTTGCACGAACAGGTGGCGGGTTTCCTTTGGCTCACCCATAAAATGGCATACCGCTTGTTGTTCTGCGATATCGAAATAGAAATACACTTCGTTACGGCGGTCGTGCTGGTGCGCTGGCATGGTGTTCCATACACTGCCCGGATACAGCCGGGTAAGGCCCATTTGTAACTGACAGGTTTGCACTACGCTGTTAATGATCAACTGATGAATATCGCGTTCGTTGGCCGTTTCAGCAGACCCCATATGCAGCACATTGGCATCGTCTTTACCCACTTTTTTACACGGGTAGCTTGCATGTGCTGGTGCAGAATTCAGGTAAAAGTGCGCGGGGTTTTCAGCACTGTCGGAATAGAACGTAACATCGTACTCGCCTGCTCCAATGTAAAGTGCCTCGCCTTTTTCCAGCGCATATTCGGCATCGTTTACAGTAATCTTGCCGGGGCCGCCTACGTTTATCACACCCACTTCCCGACGGGCCGTGAAGCTTGCTGATTTAAGAGCATCCAGTGTTTCCAGTACCAGCCCATTTTCCAATGGAACAGCACCGCCCACCATAAAGCGTTCGTAGTGGCTATAAATCCAATACACTTTGCCTGGTTGCATAAGTTTGTCAGCCAGGAAGGCATTGCGCAGTTCCTGGGTATCGTATTGCTTTGCTTCGCGCTGACCGATGGCGTATCGCGTTTCGTATTCTGTAGTCATGAGTTATACCACCTGGCTATCGGGCTAAAAATCCACCGTCAACTGCCAACACATGGCCATTGACATACTGACTGGCTGGGCTGGCTAAAAACACCACAGCCCCTTTAAGGTCTTCTGTTTCACCCCAACGACCGGCGGGAATGCGGGCACATATTTCGGTACTGCGTTTAGCGTCGTCCTGAAGGGCTTGGGTGTTGTCGGTGCGAATGTATCCGGGCGCAATGGCATTTACCTGCACATTTGACGCGCCCCACTCATTTGCCAGGGCTTTGGTTAACCCGGCAATAGCGTGTTTACTTGCTGTGTACGCAGGAACGGTAATGCCGCCGCTGTAGCTGAGCATAGACGCGGTATTGATGATTTTACCGCCGCCTTGAGCAATCATGGCTTTACCGATTTTTTGGCTAAGCAGAAACGCCGCATCCAGATTCACGGTTAACACCCGTTGCCAGGCGTCCAGCGGAAAGGTTACCGCAGGCTCGCGATATATTGTGCCGCCATTATTTACCAAAATATCGATCCCGCCCCACAGCGCCAGGGCTTGTTCGGCCATCGCCTCTACCGCCTGCATGTCTGACAAATCAGCATAGACCTGTTCCGCTCTCACTGTCCCCAGACTATTGATTTGCTCAACTGTGTGGTCGCAACCACCGGCTCCCGAACTGGCACAAATGACATCTGCGCCCGCTTCCGCCAGTGCAATGGCCATTGCCTGCCCAATTCCCCGGCTTGCACCGGTTACCAATGCGCGCTTTCCCGCTAAACTAAAATTCGGCATCACAACCCTTTTACTGTGTTTTAGCGCCACTCACTCTGTATATATATTGAACAAGAGTGGCGACAATAACGGTGCGCATATCCCAACCTGTTTAAAAGAAGAAGATTGGTATACCACACCTGGTCAATTGTTAATAATATTTAAAATAATTGCCACCGGTGGCATTTGTCAATATGATAGGTAAAAAATATGTTGATTTTAACCCTCGGAGACCGTCATGAATCGCACGACTTTAGCCGCTATTATTGCTGCCAGCATTAGCTTAACAGCCTGTAATAAATCTCCAGAAACCGTAAAAAATTCAGTTACTTCTGCAGAGCCTGTACAACGAACACACGCCGAACTGTCTGTTCGTCAGGGCGGTGCCTGGGAAGGTCAGAAGTATGTTGCTGATAATTTTACATTTGAACCAGTGACTGCCTTCACTTCACCTGCACAGCTTACCGATCACTCTTACTATTTGCGTTATGAAGGGCCAGGCTGGGAAAACGATCTTGTGGGTTATCGCTTATACCTTGATTGGCGCAATGGCATTGATGTGTTTGTAAAAACCACCAGCGATATGGTGCTGAGCAAGGTAGGTCAGGATGGCTACGACAGCTACCACGAACTGTCAGATTGGGGCGGCGATGCATTAAAAGTAGGTAAATCCGTGGGTCTTGGCGCACTGGGTCGTTGGGTGGTTGATAATGTTGAGCACTTTAAGCAGGTAAACAACACACACTGGTCACTGCTGAAAGATGGCGGCGACACCAGCGAATTTGAAGTGCGTTATGAGGGTTGGGACGTAGCAGGTGTTAGTGCTGATGTAACTACTCACTATCAGATTAACGCAGGCGATCCTTCAACATTAGTGACAGTAACATCATCCGTTCCCCTGGATAATCTGGTTACGGGTTTAGTGCGTCACGACAATGTAAACTACATTGAGAAGCACGGTGAACACTGGACGATGATTGCAACTTACGGCAAGCAAAATCTGTTGGGCGATGAGTGGGATTTAGGTTTGGCGTTGTTTGTTAAAAATGATCAGATAGCGGAGCAGTTTGAAGGCCCACACGATTATTTATTCAAATTTGTACCACAAGCAACTTACCAGTACGGCTTCTTTGCTACCTGGCAGGGTCACCCTGAGCAACCTCAGACTCAACAGGAATTTGAGGCGTTTATGGAAGACAAACTAAAACGCCTTGATGCCGCTACAAATAACTAACTAAATTAACGGTCCAGACGTTTGGATTCGTCGGTGCGGGTAGTGTCGGTATATTCTCCTTCAATAGGGTCGCCGTCATTACCCTGGCGCTGTTGTGTATTCGAATAGTAAAACTGTTGATTACCGCCCTGCACCGCGCGCACAGTGAGGTGTTTTGCCAACCTGCCTGCCATAAACTGACGGCTGAATGGCAACACAAACAAAAATCCAATAATGTCGGTTATAAACCCCGGTGTTACAAGCAGCACCCCGGCAATCACCAGCATCATCCCTTCCACCATCTCTTTGCCGGGCACTTCGTTTTTTGCCAGTTTTTGCTGGGCTTTTTGTAGCGTAGACAAGCCTTCCTGACGCACCAGGTAGGCACCCACAAATGCGGTAACCAGAATGAGCCCAACGGTATTCCACCCGCCAATCATATCGCCTACCTGAAGCAGTAGTGCTATTTCAGCAATGGGCATTAAGATAAAAAGCAGTAGTAAAATTTGCAAAGTGCTATCCCGTTTCGAGTAAAAGAAAAACGATGGCGTTCTCTTAAGGTTATTTTAATTAAAATGGGGTACGTTTGGATAATTCCAAGTCATCGATTTTATATACTGTGTCGTAATGATTCAGTTAGGTACCACCGTAACCAGTGCAGCCAGTTAATAAATGAATAGTTTTTGTTGTTTTATCGGTCTAGTGAGGCAAGGATGAATCCACTGTGTATAGTGTTAACCACCACCCATTCCACAACGTCGGCTAATGAAATTGCCGAAGCATTGCTCGAACGCCATCTGGCTGCCTGTGTGCAAATTGTACCTGGGATTCGTTCACTGTATCGGTGGGAAGGTAAAGTGGTTAGCGACGAAGAAGTGCAGTTGATCATTAAATCTACGCCTCAGGTGATCGATGAGGCTTATAACGTTGTAAGTGCCATACACCCTTATGAAATCCCACAGTGGGTAGTGTTAAACTCTGTGCAGGCCAGCGAGGACTACTTGCACTGGGTACAACAAGTAATAATCAGGAAGTAAGAAGGACAACCATTTGTGATACGCAAGCCAATGCTACTACTGCTGCTATTATTGAGCAGCTTACTGAGTCAGGTCGCCTCAGCCCAGTTAAGTAATGACAACATGCAGGATTTATTCAGCGACGAGCCACAATTTCTGCCCGTTGATGAAGCGTTTGTATTCGATTTTTCGCAGCAAGGCGACAAACTGGTTGTGACGTTTGATATTGCTGAAGGCTACTACCTGTACAAGAAGCAATTTAAAACCGTTACCAAAAACGCCACCGTGGGTGAGCCGGTTTTTCCCCCCGCCGATCAGATAGAAGATGAATTTTTTGGTATTTCTGAGGTGTTCTTTAATCGTCTGGCGTTTACTTATCCGATTGAGAATAGTGTAAAAGATGGTGTAGTTAAGCTGCGTTATCAGGGCTGCGCCACAGCGGGTCTGTGTTACCCGCCCACGACCAAGGTTATTTATTTAAATGCCGTTGGTACAGAGAGCCAGGTAACGGCACCGCTCAGCGCGCCTGATCAAACAGAGCAATCCGCTATATCCACATCAGAGCAACCTGCGGTTAGTCAGCAATTCGATCTGGCATCAAAATTACAGCAGGATAGCCTGCCTATTACACTCGCGTTATTTTTACTGTTAGGCGTAGGTCTGGCATTCACGCCATGTGTATTCCCCATGTACCCCATCGTTAGCGGTATTGTGATAGGGCAAGGGAAAGAGGTAAAAGCTTCCCGGGCATTTACGTTGTCGTTTGTGTACGTTCAGGGTATGGCAATCACTTATTCAGTACTCGGACTGGTGGTTGCATCGGCGGGTGTACAATTTCAGGCAGCTTTGCAGCATCCGGCTATCCTGATCACCTTTATTGTATTGTTTGTTGCCCTTGCCGTTGCCATGTTTGGTGCCTACGAAATACAGTTGCCCAGCAAATGGCAGGAAAAACTCACCGGAGTAAGTAATGCTCAGCAGCGCGGAAGCCTGACAGGCGTGTTTGTGATGGGAGTATTGTCGGGCCTGATTGCTTCACCGTGCACCACGGCACCGTTAACCGGTATTCTGCTGTTTATCGCGCAAAGTGGTGATTTACTGCTGGGATTCCTTGCGTTATACGCGCTGAGCCTGGGCATGGGTATTCCGTTAATTATTTTTGCCATGACTGGCGGAAAGCTGCTGCCCAAAGCGGGCAACTGGATGAACGTGGTAAAAACCACCTTTGGCTTTATGCTGTTATCCGTTGCAATCTTGTTTGTGGAGCGCTTGTGGAATTCAGATCTCACCCTGTTGCTGTGGGCAGGCTTAGGTTTGGCCACTTTCGGTTATTTCCAAATTATTAACCAGTCCTCTGCCAGCAGCTTCTGGAAAGGCGTGCGAGCGGTAGTCATATTTGTAGGCCTGTTTGGCAGTGCCATGCTGGGCTATAAAACGCTGTTTGGCTCGGTGCACTTACCCACCAGCACAACGTCGCAAGGGACGTCTGCATCGAAAACGCATCCTGAGTTTTTAGTGGTGAAAGACCTGTCAGACTTTACGCAAAAGCTGGCCGACGCCAATGCCCAGGGTAAGTCGGTAATGGTAGATCTTTACGCCGACTGGTGTGTGGCGTGCAAAGAATTTGAGAAGTACACGTTTCCTGATCCGGCTGTGGTGGAAGCGCTCAGTAATACCGTGTGGATGCAGATTGATCTCACCGATAACACACCCACCAATCTGGCGTTTCAGGAACATTTTTCGATTCTCGGGCTTCCCACCATTTTATTTTTCGACGATCAGGGCAATGAACTAAGCAAAGCGAGGATCACCGGATTTATGCGCGCGGAACCCTTTGCCCAACACGTAAACGCAGCGCTTAACTAACGATTATCGCCCACCTTTGGACCGGTGCCTTTTGATTGATTAAAGGCACCGACATTCCGTCATTAAACTGGCACACACGCCGTAAAATTGACGTAAAGCCAGACTTTACAGCTTCAATTAACCATTTGATACAAATAAGTATTCTTTTTAGTCTGACAATTTGCAAGACCTCAGATCCTTGCCTACATTTAGTGTGAGATGAATATCCTGATTTTCACACTACATGCACTGAAAGCTAATAAATTATTACTTTTCAATCAATTGCATTTCAGCAATTCGTCTCTACAGCAAACCTAAAGAACGCAAATAAGGGCCGGTGAAACGGATGAACACAAATAAACTAACAGTGTTGGGGATCGCCTCACTCATAGCTGTGATCATAGCTTGGTCGGGCTATGGTGTTATTGCCGTTATAATACTTGCAGCCGCTGCCTTCGCTGCCGATTTTGTACTTAACAAGGATAACGATTCCCCAGCAGCCAACGAAGCCCTTGCACAGAAGACACAAAAAATTACACCAGTGATGCACGATAACACCGGCGCATTCGGGCAAATTACAGCCACATGTACTGAAGTATTAACCGACTGTACCAGCAGCCTGAACAATATACTGTCAACGCACAACGACGCAGTGGATACACTCAGTGGCAGTTTTTTAGAACTCAGGGGTTTAGTTGACCAGCAAAGCGATACCATTCACAGCCTGATCACGGTTGATGACAGCAGTGAAGAATTGCACAGTGACCAAATGCGCAATTTCGCAGAGCGCACTGCGGTTACCTTGGACCGCTTCATTCAAAGTACCGTAGATATGTCAGCGGGCATCATGGAGATTCTCGAGCAGATAACTGCTATCAATGAAACGGTGCCCTCTGTTATTAAGGCATTAAAAGACATCGATAGCATTGCCGGACAAACCAATTTACTGGCGTTGAATGCCGCCATTGAAGCGGCACGTGCCGGTGAACATGGCAGAGGTTTTGCGGTAGTCGCCGATGAGGTTCGCACTTTGTCCAATCGCTCTGCGCAGTTTAGTGAATCCATTCAAACTCAGATTAATGGGATCAACAGTAAAATATCGTCATTAAGCGATCGAATCGGCGTGCTCGCTGCCTACGACGTGAGCTACGTAATCGAAGCCAAAAAAGACATCAATACCGAGCTGGAACGCATCATCGGCAAGGCTGAACACGATCAGAAAGTAACGTCAGGTTTGCACGAACTGGCTATGAAACTGGATTGTGCTTTGAGTGATGCAACCCGAAGCCTGCAGTTTGGCGATATCAACCGGCAGTATATTGAGTACACCGTTAACGTAATGTCGGTTCTTACTATGCACCTGGATGACTTACTCGATGATCAGAAGCGGACGAAAGCCATACAACAACCAGACGCCTTCATACAGAAAATCAAAAACGAGTGGGCAGGACTCCACAACCCTGTTTCATCCTCTTCAGTTGATGCCGGCGAAATAGAGTTATTTTAAGGAACACGAATGAGTACAACGATTGCAATACCTGAACGTTTTGATTTTAGCTTTCATAAATCTTTTACCGAGCAGTACAACAAACTGCTAGAAAAAAATACCGGTAAGACCATTAGCCTGGATTTTTCGAGGGTAATGTACCTCGACAGTGCCGCACTGGGGATGATTGTGTTGCTTCAAAAGCGAGCCAAAAGCATCAACTGCAACGTGGAAATTGTAAGTGCGAAAGGAACGGCGTTAGAAATACTTCAAATCGCCAATTTCGACAAAATGGTTACGATACGTTAACGGTTAATGTTAAATGAAACGCATGCCCTTCCCTCCGGGTGCCTTCTCAATTCTGGTTGTTGACGATGACACTATTTTTTGTGAACTGGTACTTGCAGACCTATTAAGCAAGCACCTCACAGTGATTGCGTGTCATAGCCTGGCTGATGCCAAAGAAGCCGTCACACGTCATCGCTTTGATATCACAATTATCGACAACCACTTGCCCGATGGTGATGGCGCATCGTTAATTCCTTTTTTGCAACGCTCCGGCCAAAAGCCTTACATATTAATGATTTCTGCAGACGAGGACGTTGGCAGCATAGCCAAAAGCTTTGCTTCGGGTGTGCACGATTACCTGGTGAAGCCCGTTAGTATTAATTTGTTGTGGGAAAAAATCCGCAACTTAATGTCGTTCAAGAAAGCCAACATTGAATTAGCCAACAAAAACCGCCTGCTGACCCAGTTCATCGACGAAAAAGCCCAGGAAGAAGCGCTCGCTCAGCACGTTTACGACAACATGGCCAAAGGTCAGTACAACCTGCCTGACTATGTGCAGGTGCAAAGCGAACCAATGACCACTTTTAGCGGCGATATTATTTTTTGCCCAAATACGCCAACAGGCAAAGTGCAAATCTTTCTGGCTGACGCCATGGGTCACGGTCTTGCGGCAGCTATCTGTATATTACCACTGATATCTATTGCCAGAGCCATGGCGTCGAAAGGCAAACCCCTCGACGAAATTTTTCACGAAATAAACCGAAAACTGTTCTTCGAATTACCCGATGACCGCTTTATTGCCGTACTCGGCTTGGAAATTTGCCCCTACACCAAAACGGTATTTGTTATCAATGCGGGGTTACCTGACGTACTGTGCAGTATGGAGAATGGCGATCTGCTTCGTTACAAATCCCGCTCTATGCCGTTGGGAATTCTTGATCCGGAAGATTTTAGCGTAACAACGGAACAAATAAGCGCGGAAGGCTTGAATCAAATCGCCATGTTTTCTGACGGACTGATCGAACAAACAGATGCCGAGGGCAAAGCCCTCACACTCAATCGACTCATTGAACACGCAACCACACTGGCAAGTAACGGCAAAAGCCTGATCGACTTAATGGACATCTGTATGACGCACGCACAGGGCCGGCCTATTGAAGACGACATTACATTATGTGTGTTAAGCGGTAAGACACTGCGCGAAGGCGTTAAAACGGAAGTCGAGCAGGTATCGGAAGAGTTCGGCGAACTTGATTACCGCTTCAAAGTGAAAGGCAAGGCCATTGTGCGCATGGATATTATGAGCCAGGTAATGTTTATCCTGCAAAGTGCCGACCTACCCAAAGCCCTCTGCCAAAAGACGTTTACGGTATTAGCTGAATTGGTTAATAACGCAGTAGATCACGGCATCCTCCAAATCGACTCTGCTTTAAAGAACGACATCGACGGCTTTTCTGCCTATTTAAGTCTAAGAGATGAACGGATAGCCGGGCTGCAGGAAAATGATCAAATAAATATTCACATTTACACAAACTCTACTACGTTTATAAGAGTGACAGTGGAGGATTCGGGCCCGGGCTTTTGCAAAACAGATGTTGGCGGGCAACAGCAAACCTTGAGTGGCAGAGGACTCGCGCTGATGGATGCACTGTGCGAATCAGTAGAAAGAAATGCCAAAGGTAATCTTACGACTATCTCTATAGCAAGGAATTAACAAAATATGGGTAAAAAGATACTAGTTGTTGATGATTCGATGTCTATTCGGCAAATGGTGGAAGTTACATTGCGGGGCGCTGGTTACGATGTTGAAACCGCAGCCGACGGCAAGATTGCACTGGATAAGTGTCAGTCCACCCGATACGACTTTGTGCTAACCGACCAGAATATGCCAAATATGGACGGTATTACGTTAATCAAGTCTTTACGCGGAATGGCCAGCTTTCGTGCGGTGCCCATAATTGTGCTTACCACCGAGGCTGGCGAAACGTTAAAAGCGCAGGGTAAAGCAGCAGGGGCAACCGGATGGATGGTGAAGCCTTTTGACCCATCCAAATTACTGGCTATAGCGTCTAAATTGCTGGGGTAACCATCATGTCTGTAGATATGAATCAGTTTCACACCGTGTTTTTTGAAGAAAGTAATGAACACCTTCAAACCATGGAAGAACTATTGCTGAATATATCTACAGATTCCCCTGATCCGGAAGATTTAAACAGTATATTTCGCGCCGCGCACTCCATAAAAGGTGGCAGTGGAATATTTGGATTTGATGCTCTCACCGGGCTCACCCATGTAATGGAAACCATTCTGGACAAGGCCCGAAACAACGAACTGGATCTCACCACTGATATCGTGGATGTTTTGCTGGCAACCACAGACACCCTGGGTGTAATCATCAAATGTTACCAGAATGAAAGTGACATTGACTGGCAACAAATTGAAAAAGGCAAAGCAGATCTACAGGCAATATTAAATATCGATGATCATGTTGAGCCTTCTTCAAAAGCAAACACGGAAGAAGAAGACGGCTTCGGGTTCTTCGATGACGAGCCAGTATCAGGCGCGAGTGCAGAAACCGACGGTGTCGATGACGGCTTCGGCTTTTTCGACGACGCACCAGGCACCGAGTCCATATCAGTCGCGACTCAATCACAGCCGACGGCAGAAAGCGAAGCAGACCAGGGTTTTGGATTTTTCACTGATCCCAAACCCGTTAAACCTGTGCCAGATGAAGAAGCATTTGGCTTTTTTACCGATGAAAAAACAACGTCGAAAGTCGCCGAGAAACCTTCATCCGTAGCCATGCCTTCCAAGTCTGCTCCGGTAAAACAAAATGCAGGGGCGGAAACCGGCTCAATTCGCGTAGACACAGTCAAGATCGATAATGTCGTTAATCTGGTTGGCGAGATGGTAATCACGCAGTCGATTTTGTCGATGATAGGCCAGGAAGTAGAAGGTAGCACCGGCGAAAAACTCAACGCCACACTGGAAGAACTGGCCAGAAACATCCGCGAGATTCAGGAAGCGACCATGTCGATGCGTATGATTCACGTTTCGTTTGTGTTTAACCGTTTTCCCAGGTTGGTCCGCGACCTTGCAAAAACCCTCAACAAAAAAATTGAGCTTGTTATCGAAGGTGGCGAAACCGAAGTCGATAAAAGCATGATTGAAAAGCTCGCGGATCCACTGACCCACCTGGTAAGAAACAGCCTGGACCATGGCATAGAGCCACTTGAGAAACGCCTGGCAGCGGGTAAACCTGAAGTGGGAACTGTGATGCTTAAAGCGGAACAGCGCGGCGGTAATATTATGATCAGTATTCAGGATGACGGCGGTGGCCTGAGTCGGGAAAAAATACTGAAGAAAGCCTTGAGCAATGGCATGGCCGTGGACGAGTCCATGCCAGACGAAGCCGTGTGGCAGCTTATTTTTGCACCAGGATTTTCTACTGCTGAAGCAGTAACGGACGTATCCGGGCGCGGCGTCGGCATGGATGTAGTACGCCGAAACATTGAAGCCATAAAAGGTACTATCGACATTCAGTCTACGGCGGGTCAGGGCTCAACATTCACAATTAAATTGCCGCTCACACTGGCAATCATTGACGGACTCTGTGTTTCAGTCGGTGGTGAAACTTACATCATTCCGTTACTCAACATTATTGAGTCGCTACAACCCACTGCGCAACAGATTAAAACCCTGGCCAACGACAATGTACTGTGGAGCAGAGACACCTACTGGCCGCTGGTCTCGTTGCATCATCAAATGCGCATTCCAGGGCAGGCAAAACCCCTTGCTGAGTCGATCATTGTGCTGGTTGAAATTGGTAAAAAGCGCTACGGCATCATTGTAGATCAGTTGTTGGGTAAACAGCAGGTAGTAATAAAGAGTCTGGAGCGCCACTACCGCAAGGTCGAAGGTATTTCGGGCGCAACAATTTTGGGTGATGGCAAAGTCGCAATGATTATCGATGTTGATAATCTCGCGAAAACTGAACAATTGAGTCAAGTGGGGTAATCCGGATGGAATCATTGTCATCGAAGGAAAAATTGCATGCAACGTCTATGGGCGACAGCAAAGAATATCTGACTTTCATGCTGGGTGAAGAACAGTACGGCCTGGCAATTATCCAGGTAAAGGAAATTCGCGGCTATGAACCTGTAACGAAAATTGCCAACGCGCCCAGTTTTATCAAAGGGGTTATTAACCTGCGCGGCGACATTGTGCCAATTGTCGATTTGCGCGTGAAATTTAAGGTCAGTGAAGCGACCTATAATGAATTTACTATTGTCATCATGCTCAATGTACAGGATCGCATTGTTGGCATAGTAGTCGATAGCGTCTCCGACGTTATCAATGTCACAGAAGATGAAGTACATCCGCCACCTGAGTTTGGGGTTGCTTTTGACAGCCGTTACTTAGACGGCTTGGCCAGCGTGGATGATGGATTAGTTATTCTGGTCAATATCGAGCGCCTGATTACCAGTGAGGAAATCGGCATATTCGACAGCATGAATCAGCAGAACGAGGGCTCAGTATGAACTTACGCGATCTATTTGGCGGCGGCAGCGCCCCAGCACCCAAAACACCGGCTTTTTATGAAATTGCGTTGGGAGCCATTTCTTCTGGTGTAATGGTGGCGGATAAAAACCGAAATATCATCTATGCAAACCCCGCCGTTTATCATTTGCTGAAGAATTACGAAGATGAAATCCGGACGGTGTTGCCACACTTTTCGGCCGATAATCTGGTGGGTCAGAATATCGACCAATTCCATAGAAATCCTGCCCATCAGCGACGGATCTTAGCCGAGCTTACGGCGCCAATGGAATCTTCTATTGTCGTTGGGGATGTTAACTTCGACCTGAAGCTCACCCCGTTGCTGGATGCCCAAGGCACCCCCGATGGCGCCATTGTAGAGTGGGTAGACAAAACACAATTCAATTTGTCTTCTAACAAACTGGCCGCCCTTGACCGCAGCCAGGGTGTCATTGAATTCCGGCCTAATGGCGAAATAGTCTCAGCCAACGAAAACTTTCTTACCCTCATGGGGTACGACGAAAGCGACATTATTGGCAAGCACCACAAAATATTTGTCGCCAATGACTATGCGCAGTCCGCCGAGTACAAGGAGTTTTGGGCAAAGCTGGCTAAAGGCGAATTCTTTAGCGGTGAATATTTACGGTTTGATAAAGGCGGTAATGAGGTATGGATCCAGGCGTCGTACAACCCCGTTACGGCTGGCAATGGCAAAGTAACCCGCGTGGTTAAGTACGCCGTTGATATCACCGAAGACAAGCTTCGCAACGCGTATTTTTCAGGGCAAATTAATGCTATTAATCAGTCGCAGGCTGTGATCGAATTTGAACCCTCCGGCAAAATCGTCACCGCAAACGATAACTTCCTGAATACCATGGGTTACAGCTTGAAAGACATCCAGGGAAAACATCACAGTATGTTTATGGACCCTGTGCAACGCGCCAGCAGCGAGTATCGCTTATTCTGGGAACAACTCAACGACGGACAGTTCCAGTCTGGCGAGTTTCATCGCATCGGTAATGGTGGTAAGGAAGTGTGGATTCAGGCTACTTATAGTCCGATTGTCGATCACAATGGCCGGGTATTTAAAGTGGTGAAGTATGCTACCGACATTACCGGACGCAAGATGGCCGTTAACGATATATGCGACATCATGCTGATGCTATCGAAGGGTAACCTCACCACAAGACTGGAACGCGAATACGAAGGCGAGTTCAAACAACTTGCCACATCGGTGAACGAGTTTGTATCTAACCTCACGAACATCATTCACGAAATACGCGCGGGTTCCGAAACAATTAACAACGCCTCGGCTGAAATTGCCAAAGGTAACACCGACCTGTCAACGCGCACCGAACAACAAGCGTCCAGCCTCGAAGAAACGGCGTCGAGTATGGAAGAGCTCACCAGCACGGTTCAGCTCAACGCCGACAATGCGAAGCAAGCTAACGGACTGGCTTCTGAGGCTTCACGAGTTGCCATTGATGGCGGCAAACTCATTGAGCAGGTGGTGGGTACCATGGCAGACATCAATCAGTCGGCCAAGAAAATCGAAGATATTATTGGTGTTATCGACGGTATTGCTTTCCAAACCAATATTCTGGCACTGAATGCCGCAGTAGAAGCAGCAAGGGCAGGTGAACAAGGCAGAGGCTTTGCAGTCGTTGCATCGGAGGTGCGCACCCTGGCACAACGCTCAGCCAATGCGGCAAAGGACATCAAGGATCTGATTTCAGACTCCGTAACCAAGGTTGAAAGCGGTAATGCACTGGTGAATCAATCAGGCAAAACCATGCAGGAAATTGTTACGGCCATTCAACGTGTAAATGACATTATGTCTGAGATTGCGTCAGCATCGGCCGAGCAAGCCAGTGGTATAGATGAAATCAACAAAGCAGTTACGCAAATGGACGAAATGACCCAGCAAAACGCAGCGTTGGTAGAAGAAGCAGCAGCGGCAGCCGAGAGTATGACCTCGCAAGCAGCGCAGCTTATCTCAAGAGTAAACTTCTTCGAACTTGGGCATACACAGGAGAGTGCGTCTATGCCTCCGCCAGCTCGCATTGCATCGCTCGCAAAGCCCAAAGTCTCTGCGAAATCGTTGGCCAGTGCTTCCAGGAAATCACTGCAGGCTTCTAAACCTGAAGATGACGAATGGGAGAGTTTTTAACAGCTGAGCGCGGGAGTAACAAATGGACAGGCCTTTCGCATACAGCAACAAGGAATTCGAGGCTGTCCGTCAGAAAATACGCCAGTTAACGGGTATTAATCTGGCCGATAGCAAAGACAGCATGGTGTACAGCCGCCTCTCGCGGCGGCTGCGCGCACTCGGACACACGTCGTTTCAACAGTATCTTGCCTTTCTGGATACCAATAAGGAAGAAACCGAACATTTTATTAATGCGCTAACAACTAACTTAACGTCGTTTTTTCGCGAAGCACATCACTTTGAGGCGTTAGCGACGTATCTGGAGTCGCATCCGGGAGCAATTACAATATGGTGTGCAGCATGCAGCAGCGGAGAGGAAGCTTATTCCATTGCCATGACCTGCGCAGAAGCACGCGGAAGCCTCAAGCATAACGTGACGATTTTAGCTTCCGACATCGACAGTAAAATGCTTGAAAAGGCTCAGGCCGGTGTATTTCCTATCGGTCATGTTGAAAAACTCAATCTTAACCGAAGAAAACAGTTTTTCCACAAAGGCAAAGGGGCCAACAGTGGTTTTGCCCGCGTCATTCCCGAATTGCGCACCCACATCCGTTTTTTCCAGGAGAATTTGTTGAATAGTCACTACAAAGTGAAACCCGGCGTCGATATCATTTTTTGCCGGAATGTAATGATTTACTTCGACAAACCCACCCAGGAAGCGATATTAAAACGCATGCTCGCCTTGCTAAATCCAAGAGGCTGGTACATTGCCGGCCATTCAGAGAACTTCTCACACCTGGCCAATTTGATGCGCCCGATGGGTAAAACCATCTATCAGGTTGTGTGAAGGGATCCGTAATGACCACGCTTCCGCTGGCCCCTATCCCAAATCGCTACTTCGACCGGCATTTTGACCGCGAAGCCGTTAAGATTTTACCAGGCGAGTATTTTGCTACCCGTGAACCCACCATGATTGTAACAGTGCTGGGTTCCTGTGTGTCAGTATGCCTGCGCGACCCGATCACCAACATTGGCGGCATGAACCACTTTCTGTTACCCAGCGACGATTTGGCACCCGCCGACGGCTTAAATGCATCTGCGCGCTATGGTTCTTTCGCAATGGAGCTGCTAATCAACGATCTGTTAAAACTGGGGGCAGCCAAGTCAAGGCTTGAGGCAAAGGTATTTGGCGGTGGCAATGTGCTGCAAGGCATTACCATTAACAATGTAGGTGAGCGCAACAGCGAATTTGTACTCAACTACCTGCAGGTAGAAAAAATCCCTATTTTGGCCAGGGATCTGCTTGGTCCGTATCCCCGGAAAGTCTATTTTTTTCCGGATACGGGCGAGGTTAGAGTGCGAAAAATTAAAATTATGCACAACAACACCATTCTTGACCGTGAAAGTGAATACCGCATGCGTATTAAAGACAGTCCGATTGCCGGTGATGTTGATTTTTTTGAGTGATCCTTATGAGTATATCCGTTTTAGTTGTAGATGACTCCGCCCTGATCCGTTCACTGATGACACAGATCATTTCTTCGCACCCTCAACTCAGGCTGGTTGGCACTGCTCCTGATGCCTACGTTGCCAAGGAAATGGTAAAGAAGTTTGACCCAGATGTGATTACGCTGGACATCGAAATGCCCAAAGTCGACGGACTGACCTTTCTGGATCGCCTGATGAAAGCTAAACCCACACCAGTGGTTATGATTTCTACGCTAACGGAAAAAGGGGCGGATGCCACTATGCTGGCTCTGGAACTGGGTGCTATTGATTTTATTCCGAAGCCTAAAATTGATGTTCAGGCAAAGTTTATGGCTTTTCAGGAAACGGTAACCAGTAAAATTATTGCCGCAGCCAGCGCCAAAGTGGCAAAACGCGTCCTTAATCAAAGCGTAACCCAAACGCAACTGAGCTATACCGGTACCGAACTTATCGTTGGCGTTGGGGCAAGCACCGGCGGTACCGAAGCAATAAAAGACTTACTGATTCGATTGCCCGCCTCATTCCCGGCCATAGTAATGACACAACATATGCCCCCCGGTTTTACCAGTAGCTTTGCCAAGCGACTTAACAGCATGTGTGCGCTAACGGTAAAAGAAGCGCAACACAACGAGCGCTTACTGCCTGGTCACGCCTATCTGGCACCAGGCGATCGCCATCTGTCGGTAATTAAATACGGGGCTGATTTCCGCACCCAATTAACTGACGGTGAACGCGTAAGCGGGCACAAACCCTCTGTAGACGTGCTCTTCCAGAGCCTGGCTGACAACGTAGGCAACAATGCGTTCGGTGTCATACTCACGGGGATGGGCAAGGATGGCGCAGACGGCATGCTGGCAATGCACAACAAAGGCTCAGTGACGTTTGCTCAGGACGAAGCAAGTTGCGTGGTATATGGCATGCCTAAAGAAGCCGTGAAGCGTGGCGCAGTAGATCAAACATTATCAATACCCGACATCGCCATTTCACTTACCGATGCCATTCGCAAGAATGCAAAAGGCAACCGTTTGTAGGTTACCGTTAAGCTGGGATAAACATCGTTACAACACCACTAACACAAGGTTTAAGAATGCGGTGAAATTGCGGTGTTGTATAACGGGTTACTTCCTCGAAATAGTATCGATACCCTGCCATTTGATACAAACTTTACTCTGATTGTTTTTCATCGAACTTTTTTGTGACGTTTATTGACTAACTAACGTCTAACACTCTATTGCAGCATCAATACAGGAAAAATCGACGGAGCACTGTCCGGGTTTCAGGGTCATTGAGTGAGGATCCTTAAGTAAACTTTGTGTCAATCTCCCCTGATTAGACCAGTATTTTGCTGCTAACTTGAGATTATTCACTATAATCATGGATTAATTTACACAAAGTCGGATTTGAACGCGTTTTAGGTGTTAATTTTTTTGCTTTTTCTGTATAAAAGGCAAATACACCGAAAATAGACGCATGATTACTGCAAGTTTAATGAAAATACTACTTATTAATGGCCCTAACCTTAACCTGTTAGGCAAACGGGAACCCGAAACTTACGGATACACGACACTGTCTGAGATTGTGTCGTCATTAACCGGGTATGCCAAATCAAAACACGCTGAACTGTCACACTTTCAGTCAAATTCGGAAAGCGAGTTGATCGATCGTATTCACAGTGCAATGGGCGAAGTAGACGCTATCATCATTAATCCTGCGGCCTACACTCACACCAGCGTAGCATTACGCGACGCATTACTGGGTGTGAACATTCCTTTTATTGAAGTGCACCTGTCAAACGTGCATGCCAGAGAGGCTTTCCGACACCATTCTTATTTCTCCGATATCGCTGCGGGCGTAATAGTGGGCTTTGGTGCCAAAGGCTACTATTTCGCCGTGGACGCGGCAGTCGATATGCTGAACAAACAACACTAACAGAGACAGATTATGGATATTAGAAAGATTAAAAAACTGATCGAACTGGTCGAAGAGTCAGGTATTGCCGAACTGGAAATCACGGAAGGCGAAGAGTCTGTGCGCATTCACCGCGGCAGCTCACATATGCCTGCGCCTATTCACTACAGCGCGCCTATGCATGCACCAATGCACGCTGCACCTGTAGCACCTGCACCAGCCCCTGTTGCAGAAGCAGAGCCAGCTGCGCCTACAGGCCATACGGTTAAATCGCCGATGGTAGGTACTTTCTACCGTGCATCGTCGCCTACTGCAAAAGAATTTGTACAGGTAGGTCAAAGCGTTAATGTTGGCGATACCCTGTGTATCGTTGAAGCCATGAAAATGATGAACCAAATCGAGTCTGATAAAGCCGGTGTCGTTAAAGCCATTCTGGTAGAAAACCAAGAAGCGGTAGAATTTGACCAGCCTCTTTTCATTATTGAATAAGCGGTAATCACACATGGATAAAGTACTCATAGCTAACCGCGGCGAAATCGCGCTGCGGATATTGCGAGCTTGTAAAGAGCTCGGCATAAAGACGGTTGCCGTACATTCCACGGCCGACCGCAATTTGAAACACGTACTGCTGGCAGACGAATCAATTTGTATCGGTAGTGCAAAGGCGACTGAGAGCTACCTGAACATTCCTCGTATTATTGCAGCGGCTGAAGTGACTAACTCGATTGCAATACACCCGGGTTACGGGTTTCTGGCGGAAAACGCGGAATTTGCTGACGCAGTTGAAAAAAGCGGCTTTATTTTTATCGGCCCACGCGCTGACACCATCAACCTGATGGGTGACAAAGTGTCAGCCATTAACGCCATGAAGAAAGCCGGTGTACCTTGTGTACCGGGATCTGATGGTCCGCTGACTGCCGACGAAGATCGCAACAAAGCCATTGCTAAGCGAATTGGTTACCCAATCATCGTAAAAGCGGCTGGCGGTGGCGGTGGCCGGGGTATGCGCGTGGTCCATACA
>NZ_JBLBUE010000080.1:0-15530 GCF_047290655.1 Alteromonas sp. AMM-1
CGTTAAATTTAGAGATGTTTTTTTATCTATAAAATGTGTGTAAAAAAGAATCCATTGGACTAGCAGACTTAGACATCAGTATAAACTTGGCGCTTGGAGCAAGTTTTCGGGTAAAAACTGAGTTATTCTGCACAGAATGCTGGAGTGACGTTTGATGAGCAAACAATATGCACAAAATTCTGGTTACCGAAGACAGTCCGATTGTCAGAAAAATTCTGTTTAAATTAATCGAAGATAACCCCCATTTTCAAAGCGTGTTGTGTGAAGATTTAGCCAGTGCGCAAAAGCAATTGAATAGTGGTGAAACGTTTCTTGCCGCCATTGTTGATCTCAATTTGCCGGATGCACCTAACGGCGAAATCGTAGACATAATCTTACCGTATGATATTCCCACCATTGTGCTCACCGGCAACTTTGATGAGCATTTAAGGCATATGCTACTCGACAAAGGTGTACTGGATTACATTACCAAAGAATCCAGGTATTCCTACATGCAGGTGGTAAAACTCATCGATCGGCTGCGCAAGAACCTTTCAACCAAGGTATTGGTTGCCGACGACTCACTGACCAGCCAGCGTTTTTTGAGCCAGTTTCTGCAAAAATTTCGTTTCAATGTAGTGTGCGTAAACGATGGTGTTGAAGCGCTGGCGGCACTGAACGAGCACAAAGACATTAAGCTGGTGATTTCAGACTACATGATGCCCAATATGGATGGGTTCCAGTTGGTTAAGCGGATCCGACAGGAGCGACAATTCCAGGATCTTATTTTTATTGGTCTTTCGGCAACAGGTAACAGCATGTTGTCGGCAAAATTCATTAAAAGCGGTGCGAACGATTTCCTGAGTAAACCGTTTTATCATGAAGAGTTCTTTTGCCGTGTACTGCATAGTCTGGAGCTACAGGAGATGATGGCGCAGGTAAGGGACTCTGCAAATCTCGACCCATTAACCAATACCTATAACCGCCGGTTTTTGTTTGAACATGGCGAATCACTGCTGGATGCAAAGGTAAGCGTCACGGTAGCCATTATTGATCTAGATGACTTTAAACCCATCAATGATACCTACGGCCATAAAACGGGGGATAAGCTGCTAGAGGCTTTCTCTCTGTTGTTAAAACGCTATTTTTCTGATGACCTGGTAGCGCGGTATGGTGGCGAGGAATTTGTTGTTTTGTCTGAAAGACCTTATCCGGAGGTAATGAAAACCACGGATTTATTCATGCAGAAATTACGCGAACTGGTGTTTACCGAGCACAAAATTGCGATGACTTGCAGTATTGGGGTAAGCGAGGGTAACACAGGTGGTCTGGAAGAACTGATTGACGTTGCAGATAAACGATTATACCGGGCCAAGCATACCGGTAAAAACAGGGTAATTGAAATGTTGGCGGGTTAGCTCTCGCTTCGGGTTCATAAGAAAACGGCCCGTGAACGGGCCGTTTTTCATTATAAATACAGCACGTTGAGCAGTGTGATCACAATACTGGAATACACTATAGAGACCGGTAATCCAAATCGAACAAAGTGACTAAACTTATAGTTTGCTGCGTTATACACCAA
Organism: Alteromonas sp. AMM-1; assembly: GCF_047290655.1. Taxonomy (NCBI): domain Bacteria; kingdom Pseudomonadati; phylum Pseudomonadota; class Gammaproteobacteria; order Alteromonadales; family Alteromonadaceae; genus Alteromonas; species Alteromonas sp. AMM-1. Next base: position 1,562 of record NZ_JBLBUE010000080.1, read on the forward strand.
TAAGTTGGTTTGATAACCATACGGTGAGATAAAACTGGCGCTTGCAGCGAATGCAACAGCCAGTGCAAACGGTAAAAGCGGTGCGCCAATAATTTCTACCAAACCATATGCAAACGGAAACATAAGTGCCGCAGCAGCGTTGTTGGTAACAAATTCTGTTAACGCAAGTGTCAGAACATAAACTACTATCAGTGCTACCAGCCAGTTGGTGTCGGCCAGATAAGGCAGCAGTTGGTCTGTACTGAGTGCAATAACGCCTGAATTTTCCAATCCGGTTGCCAGCGACAAGGCTCCCACAATTACCACGATGAGGTTCAACGGCATATTGCGTTTGATTTCGCCGCTGGACGTAACATTCGCTCCCACCAGCACTGCAGCGAAAAATAACAAGCCTACTGCCAGCGACAGTATTTCAGTTGCAGCAAGAGCCACGATGGTCAAAAAGCCGCCAACTGTGATCCATTCCTGTGGCGTTGATAGTGGACGCGAGATGCGTTGTTCAGACAGTATAAAGAAGTTTTTGGTCAGGTTATGGCGAGAGTTGAAATCCGGCCCGACGGCCAGTAACAAAAAATCACCGGCCTGTAGCTTGATTTCACCTAATTTGCCTGAGAGCTGCTCGCCATCGCGACGAATAGCCACTACAGCGGCATCAAAAAGCGCACGAAAGCCCAGTGCTTTAATAGTTTGTCCTATGATTTGCGCACGGTTTGACACAATCACTTCGGTTAAATTTTCCCGCAGTAATCCATCGGCTTCGGCAAAGGTGGTTAACCCTTTGATGTGCGAAAGCGCATCCAGGTTTTTCACATTACCCGAGAAAATGAGTTTGTCGCCACCCTGAATCACCAAATCCGGCCCTACCGGGCTAATCAGTTTGCGCTTTCTTACTACTTCAACCAAAAACAACTCAGGTAGGTTACGCAGGTGGTTCTGTTCAACGGTTTTTCCAACCAGTTCAGAATCGTCACTGACTTCCGCTTCTACAATGTATTCTCTAAAGTCATTTTGCTTATTGGCAATACTCGGCAACAGGGGAGAAAGTGCATACATTAATACACCACACGTTAACCCTGCACCAAGGCCCACAACGGTAAAGTCGAGAAAACCAAAGCCTGGATGGCCATGTTCTTGCAGAAAGCTATCAACAATCAGGTTAGTGGAGGTACCAATTAAGGTTACCGTGCCACCCAAAATCGCAGCATAGGATAACGGGATTAGAAAGCGCGAAGCAGGGTGGTACTGATTCTGTTTAACCGGCCCAATTAAACTGGCAACTATGGCTGTGTTATTGAGTAGTGCCGACGAAAAGAAGGTTAAACCGAACAGTCGCCAGAATGAGTGGGTAAAGTTAGCGGTTATCAGCTTTCGCGCAAGGCGTTTGATAAAGGCGGTTTTGTCGATGGCGCTACTAACAAGCAGCAACAGAATGAGTGTAATCAGGCCTTTGTTAGTAAGGTTGGCTAAAATTTCATCAAATGTGATTTGTTGAGTAACTAATAAACCCAACACCGCAAGCGCGAAAATAGTGGAGGGGCGTTGATTTGAAAAAATCAACGCCCCGATGGTACCGAGGAAAAACCCCAGTACCACGAGGTGGTTCAGATCCATGTTGTTAGATCCTGCTCCTACAGCTTGCTAATGTCGATAGCATTCCAGTGAGGGAAATGCTTGCGAACCAGTTCATTGAATTCAAGCTCGAATGCAGAGAATTCAGTGGCGCCATGCAGCTTGTCCTTCGCAAGTTCATCGATGATCATACCCGCACCAACCGTACCATTGGTTAAGCGGTCGATCACAATAAATGCACCGGTAGCACGATTGCGCTTGTACGGATCGCAAGGCACTGGCTGGGTGAACTTCACGTCTACCACGCCAATTTCGTTCAGGTTCATGTGCAACGACTGGCTTTGCTTCAGTGTGTTCACATCAATCAGGTGATCGATAGCGGCAATACTGCCAGGCGTGGTTTTGGTAGCAAACTTAAACATGTATTGCTTGTTTGGCATCATTGGCTCTTCGGCCATCCACACCAAATGCGTTTTAAACTGCGTACTCAGCAGTGACTTGTTGTCAGATTTTACAATCATGTCACCACGGGAAATATCAATTTCGTCTTCCAGTGTCAGAGTAACAGCTAATGGCGCATAAGCTTCGTCCAGGTTGCCATCGAAAGTAACAATCGACTTCACCTTAGAGGTTTTACCTGAAGGCAATGCTGTGATTTCGTCGCCAGGCTTAATCTGACCAGACACAACAGTACCTGCAAAACCACGGAAATCCAGGTTTGGACGGTTAACATACTGTACCGGGAAGCGGAAGTCCTCGGTGTTGGCGTCTTTGTTGATTTGAATGGTTTCTAGCATTTGCATCAGCGTTTTGCCTTTGTACCATGGCGTGTGCTCACTCAGATTAACCACGTTGTCGCCATCAAGTGCTGAAATTGGTACAAAGTGAATATCAGGAATGTTCAGTTGCGCGGCAAATGCGGTGTAATCTGCCTGAATTTGCTTGTACACGTCTTCGCTGAATTTCATCAGATCCATTTTATTTACAGCAACAATAACGTGCTTAATACCCAGTAAAGACACCAGGAATGAGTGACGACGCGTTTGCGTTTTTACACCTGCGCGGGCGTCTACCATCAGGATAGCCAGGTCACAGTTAGAGGCACCGGTTACCATGTTACGGGTGTATTGCTCGTGTCCGGGGGTGTCGGCAATAATGAACTTGCGCTTGTCAGTAGAGAAGTAGCGGTAGGCTACGTCAATGGTGATACCTTGCTCACGCTCTGACTGCAAACCATCCACTAGCAGTGCCAGGTCGACTTTGTCGCCGGTAGTACCGACTTTCTTGCTGTCCTGGGTAATCGCAGCCAACTGATCTTCATAAATCATTTTTGAATCGTGCAGCAGGCGGCCGATTAAGGTACTTTTTCCGTCGTCAACGCTGCCGCAGGTTAAGAAGCGCAGCAGGTCTTTATGTTCGTGTTGATCCAGGTACGACAGAATGTCTTCTTTCAATAATTCGTTTTCGTTATTCATGCTTATGCACTCACGAGGAAATAAGGGTTTAACACAGACTCTTTCTGATTGTAGGTAAGAGCCTCAGCGTCAGGATTCAGTGGGTTTGCGCCATCCAGTACAGTCACGTTTGCGCCAGCAGCTAATGCTACGGCATGCGCAGCGCCGGTGTCCCATTCAGAGGTTGGGCCCAGTCGCGGGTACAGATGTGCTTCGCCTTCGGCAACCAGGCATAGTTTCAGTGAGCTGCCCATGGCAACCAGTTCTGATTCTCCGCCAAGCAGGTCCAGCAGATTCTTAATCTCAGGGCTCTGGTGCGAGCGGCTACCCACCACTTTCCACACTTCACCTTCACTGTGCACTTTGGCAGAAATGGCGCTTACACCTTCTGCGGTTTCAGCCCAGGCACCCTGACCAACAATCCCGACATAGGACTTTGCCAGAGCCGGTGCATATACCACGCCCATCACCGGCTTGCCGCCGTCAATCAGTGCGATATTGACGGTAAATTCACCGTTCTTTTTAATGAATTCCTTGGTGCCATCGAGTGGATCGACTAGCCAGTACTGGTTCCAGGTTTTACGCTCTTCCCATGGGATATCAGCCGATTCTTCCGACAGTATTGGCAAGTCTGAAATGGCTTCTAAACCGGCCACAATACACTTGTGGGCAGCTAAATCTGCTTCTGTTAGCGGACTGGTATCCTGTTTTTCATACACAGCAAAGTCGCGCTGGTAAATTTCCATAATTTTTGCACCCGCGTCCTTGGCTATCGCAAGCACTTGCAACGCGAGAGGGTCCGTAATGGCCATTACAACAATCCTTTTTCGGTTAACAGGTTAAACAAGCGTTCTGCTGTGTCTTCGGCAGATTCTTCCTGATACGGTAAATGCACTTCAGGTGCGCTTGGCGCTTCGTAGGCAGAATCAATCCCGGTAAAGTGTTTGATTTCGCCACTGCGCGCCTTTTTGTAGAGGCCTTTCGGGTCACGTTGTTCGCAAACTGCCAGTGGCGTGTCTACAAACACTTCGATAAATTCACCCTTTGCCAACAGGTTGCGACAAAAATCGCGGTCGGTTTGAAAGGGTGAAATAAACGCGGTGAGTACCACCAATCCCGAATCCACGAACAATTTGGCCACTTCACTGATGCGACGAATGTTTTCAACCCGGTCTTTATCGCTGAAACCCAGATCGCCACATAAGCCGTGACGCACGTTGTCGCCATCCAGCAAATAGGTATGTTTGCCCTGTTCGTGTAGTTTCTTTTCCAGCAAATTGGCCAGGGTAGATTTACCCGAACCACTCAATCCGGTTAGCCACAGCACACGGGGTTGTTGGCCGAGGCTTTCTGCACGGGTCGTTTTATTGATCTCATGCTTATGCCAAACGATATTGGTGGCCATTAGAAGTATCCTTCCATTTTCTTCTTCTCCATTGAGCCAGCACTGTCGTGGTCAATTACACGGCCCTGACGCTCGGAGGTTTTAGTTAACAGCATTTCCTGGATAACTTCTGGCAGTGTGGCCGCGGTTGACTCAACTGCGCCAGTCAGTGGGTAACATCCCAGCGTCCGGAAACGCACGGATTTCATCTCTGGTACTTCACCTTCTTTCAGTGGCATGCGATCGTCGTCAACCATGATCAATACGCCATCGCGCTTCACAACCGGGCGAGGTTTGGCCAGGTACAGTTGTGGAATATCAATGTTCTCTTTGTAGATGTATTGCCAGATATCCAGTTCAGTCCAGTTAGACATTGGGAATACACGGATGCTCTCGCCCTTGTTGATTTGCGAGTTATAAATATTCCACAGTTCCGGACGCTGGTTTTTCGGATCCCAGCGGTGGTTGCTGTCACGGAATGAATATACACGTTCTTTTGCACGTGACTTTTCTTCGTCACGACGGGCACCACCAAAGGCGGCATCGAATTTGTATTTGTTCAGTGCCTGCTTCAGGGCTGCGGTTTTCATCACGTCAGTGTGCTTGGCACTGCCATGGCTGAATGGACCCATGCCCATGTCGACGCCTTCCTGATTAATATGCACCAGTAGGTCAAAGCCGTGCTTTTTGGCCTGCTGATCACGAAACTCTATCATTTCGCGGAATTTCCACGTGGTATCAACGTGCAATAACGGGAATGGGATTTTGCCTGGCGCAAATGCTTTACGTGCCAGGTGTAACAGCACCGAGGAATCCTTGCCTACGGAATACAGCATTACTGGGTTTTCGAATTCCGCAGCAACTTCACGAAAGATATGGATACTCTCGGCTTCGAGTTGTTTCAAATGGGTGGTTGACGGGATACTTGCAGTCATTTATCGAGTCCGAAGTTTAGGTTTATATACGAAATGATTATATACATAGAACCCTAACATATTTAGGCGCATTTGTGCTATGCCATTTAGCTATTTGAAATAGCCCTTTTATTCCTTTGTATTAACACGGCTCTTCCACAAAGAAGACGTCGGCTCATGCAAATGACAAAAGTGAGGCTGGTTAAGGGATTCTGGTTGTGTATGAGTATACAGGGTAGAGCAGTATACGCCTGATTTCTGTGGTATGACGAGAGGACGTAATGGAATTTTTTAAAACCACATTGATGTATTTTATATCAAATGGTTATATGGGTGTGTCGAGAGGGTGTATTGCAAAGGTGTATTAAGGGTATGGCGGCTTAGGGTTTGCAAACCCTAAGCCGCCATAAGCATTAACGTTGCTGATGCAATGCTTGTTCAAATTTGGCAAAAGTAGCCTGAACGCTCTCCCTGGGTTGGGTGAATTTACTTACTACCACAATTGAAATGCTCGATAATACAAAGCCGGGCACGATTTCGTACATCCACTGACTCAGGCTTTGCCCCTGAATTTGCACTGGTAAATAAATCCATAAGAGTACGGTGGCAGCGCCCGTGATCATTCCGGCAAATGCTGCTGCGCGGGTCATATTGCGAGAGAACAGGCTGAACAGTACCAGAGGACCAAATGCCGCGCCAAAGCCGGCCCAGGCATTACTCACCAGCGATAGTATAGTGCTGTCGCGATCATATGCGAGCGTAATGGCAACGGCAGCAACCAAAACAACGGAAACACGCCCCGCAATCACCAGTTCTCCCTCTGACGCCTCTTTACGCAGAAATATTTGATAGAAATCACTGGTTAGCGAACTGGAGGTAACTAATAACTGAGATGAAATAGTGCTCATGATTGCCGCCAGAATGGCAGCCAATAAGAAACCGGCAATCAAGGGATGGAACAGGATTTGTGACAAGTAAATGAAGACGGTCTCGGGATCAATGGTCACGTCGGGTTGTTGAGTAACATAGGCTAAGCCATATAACCCGGTCATCAATGCACCGGTAATCGACAGGATCATCCAGCTCATACCGATGCGGCGGGCAACCGGAATGGCTTTTACCGAGCAGATCGCCATAAAACGGACGATAATGTGCGGTTGGCCAAAATAACCGAATCCCCAGGCCAATAGCGATAAAATACCGATAAACGACAACGTTGTGCCGCTCGCAGCATCGGTAAACAGGTCAAACATGGCTGGGTCGATACTGGTAATGATCTGATTGGCCTGGGATACACCGCCAAGCTCCATCACAACTACAACCGGCACCAGGATGAGCGAAATAAACATGATACAGCCTTGTACAAAATCGGTCATGCTCACAGCCATAAAGCCACCAATCATTGTGTAGGCAACTACCACGCCGGCGGTAACATACAAGCCCATTTCGTAGCTTAAATTAAACGAAGATTCGAATAATTTGCCGCCAGCTACTACTCCCGAAGAGGTATAAAGGGTAAAGAATACCACTATGACCACTGAAGCAATCACCCGCAACATGCGGCTGTTATCGGCAAAACGGTTTTCGAAGTAATCGGGCAGGGTAATCGCGTTATTGGCGATTTCGGTGTAAACCCGCAAACGAGGGGCAACCAGAATATAATTTAAAAAGGCACCAATGGTAAGGCCAATGGCAATCCAGGCTGCCGAAATACCTGCCACATACATTGCACCGGGTAATCCCATCAGCATCCATCCGCTCATATCGGATGCGCCGGCAGACAGCGCCGTTACTGCTGGACCGAGTTTGCGGCCACCCAACATGTAGCCTTCTACACTGGTGTCGGCCTCTTTGTAGCCGTACCAACCAATGCCTAACATCACTAAAAAATACAGCCCCAGAGAGACCATAGTGCCAACTTCCATTAGCGCTTCCTTCTGTCGTTATCGTTATTGTAGTGATGGTTACTATATCAGGATGGGTCGGCTGGTTTCTACCGGGAGTCAGGAATTAGCGTGTTTAAGCGATTTGAACACATGACCTGCTTTCAGGCAGGCCATGTGCAACGGTTTATGCAGAGAACTTTAAACTTTGCTTCAGAATGCTTTGAAATGCCGGTATATCCGCGCCTTTTTCGCCTACCACTAACACATTGGCATGGTTAAAAGCATAAGACAAACCTTCGTACGCCTTGTCAGAAAAGCTATTTTTTACCGGGTGATTTTTCTCTGGCACCAGAAAAACTGACATTCGCCCCTGAGCGGTTTCAATGATCAGGTGTAAGCTGCGTATTGAATCCAGATGACAGTAATTGACCGACGCGATTTTGCCAATGGCCGGATCAATCTCTGCACCGAACTGTGCCAGTTTGGCATTGGCAATTTGCGCGGTTACCGGTGCGTCGCCTACCGGCGTTTCATGTTCCGCGTAGTACATATGCGCAAGCGCGGCGTCACCCAGAGAGACATGTTGTTGCTGCCAGGCGGTAATGCCTACGCCAGCCGTTAATGCAACACTTGCCGCCAGGCCAATGTACCAGCGGTTTTTACGCTTTTTGTGTGCGAACTCGCGTACACTTTGCTGCCATATAAGCTTATTAGCTAAATCATCGGGCACGGGCACATCAATGGCGCGTGTGAGTTTATCGTCGAGACGTTTAACATCCTGCCAAAAGTCATCATACCCTTTATCGTCGTTTGCTGCTTGTACTAAGGCTTCGTCGGTATCCGCAGGGTTAGCATAAATGCGGCGCCGAAATTCTAATTCATCCATTTTGGCGACCTCGCTCAGGTTGACTGGGAGCCAGCGCTTCTTTTAATTGCGCGCGGGCACGGAATAATCGTGTCATGACGGTGTTTTTGTTTAAATCCAGTTGTTGGGCTATTTCGTCACCACTAAAACCAAACAGAATCTGAAGTACCAGGGGTTCCCGGTAGTCTTCTTCCAGTTTTGCCATTGCCCGTCGCAGTTGCCGGATTTCCGTATCGTTGTCGTGACAGTCTGCTGATGACACAGAAACTGACACATCGTCGATGTCTACCAAATCAAACTGCTTGCGCTCAAAGCGCCGTGCATTCTCTCGTCGCAAAATGGTGATAAGCCAGGATTTTGCGGCTTTTTCATCCTGCAGGGAGTCGAGGGCACGCCAGGCGCGCAGGAACGTTTCCTGCACAATATCTTCGGCAGTGGCCTTATTATTAGTGAGCCAGTAAGCGTATCGATACACGTCGGCGTGCAGAGCGCGAACTAAAGCTTCATAGCGTTGAGTTTTTTCTTTCATGTCCGAATAGACCGACACGCTGTAAAACAAATTTCAACAGTAGGTGATTTTTTTCAAAAAAACAAAAAAGGAGCGCGAAGCTCCTTTTTATCACAATCAAACAATGAGTGAGATTACGATTTACTTTCAACCCACTGATGTACTTTTTCTTCCAGTAACGACAATGGCACAGGACCATCTTTGAGCACAACGTCATGGAATTGGGCATAACTGAAATTATCACCCAGAGTGGCTTTTGCTGCTTCGCGCAGCTCCATTATCTTCAGTTTTCCTATCATGTAGGCCGTTGCCTGACCCGGCATGGCAATGTATCGTTCAATCGCTTTCACGGCATCGTATTCCGGATTCGGCGTGTTGGCGATCAAATACGCAATCGCTTCTTCGCGACTCCATTTTTTCGCGTGAATGCCAGTGTCTACCACTAAACGGCAGGCTCGCCATAATTCCATTGCCAGGCGTCCAAAGTCGGAGTAGGGGTCCTGGTAAAAGCCCATGTCTTTGGCGAGTTCTTCGGTGTATAAACCCCATCCTTCAGTATAGGCAGTAAAGCTCAGGAATTTCTGGAATTGCGGAATGCCGTCCAACTCAAGCGCAATAGCGCGCTGCATATGGTGACCGGGTATGCCTTCGTGGTACGCCAACGCTTCCATTTGGTAGGTTGGCATGGCGTTCATGTCATACAGGTTGGCGTAATAGATACCCGGGCGTGAGCCATCCTGCGCAGGATTTTGATAAAAGGCCTTACCCGCTGATTTTTCGCGGAAAGCCTCAACACGTTTTACTATCATCGGCGCTTTTGGCGTTAAACCAAAATACGCCGGTAGAGCCTCGCGCATAGTATCAATGGCGGCGGTTGCTTCTGCCAGATAGCGCTCGCGTCCTTCATCGGTATTCGGGTAATAGAACTGCTTGTCGGTGCGCATGAATTCAAAGAACTCCTGCAGCGTGCCGTCAAATTCAACCTGCTTCATAATGTCGCGCATCGCATTGTGAATGCGCTCTACATTATCAAGACCAATCTGATGCACTTCGTCAGCGGTTAAATCTGTTGTGGTGAACCAGTTAAGGCGGTTCTGATACCATTTGTCGCCATCGGGTAAACGCCAAACACCGTCACCTTCAGGGCTAACGGTCTTTTGATGGGCAAATGCTGCCATCAGCTTTTCATAAGCCGGCTTCACAGACGTAAGCAGTGCGGTTTTAGCTTGCTCTTTCAGGGCCGATACTTCATTTTCAGGCAGATTCAGGGCGTCGACTTTGTCGCTGAAATCTTTCAACAGCGTAGAGGGTTTGTCAGAATCATCAAATGGCATGCCGCTAATCACATTTTGTGACGCTTCAATCATTTGATCATAAGCCCACTTGGGTGGAAACACACCAAGGGCTTCACGCATCTGCATTTGCTCAATTACCTGATCAAAATTGCCAGGTACGTTATTTAAACGGGCAATGTAGGCATTGGCGTCATCCACACTGGTTACCCGGTGAATGTTGATCAGAAAGCTGGGAACAGAGGTATGAGCTGCTCTGAACTGATGCACAATATAGGTATGGTGGCGGTATTTGTCGTTTTCTAAATCCCGCTCGATTCCCAGCTTGAACAGGCGAACACTCATTTGTTCCTGTTCGCTAAGCTTGCTGATATCAAACTGCGAAATTTCTTGTAAGCGCTTTTTGGCAATGGCGATACTTTCGTCAGCAAAAGCGTCGCTTTCATCACCCCATTTGTCGTAGTCCCATTTTATACCCAGATAGCTCTGGAAAGTCGGGGAACGTTTTAAGTCGTCCTGGAAGGTTTGCTCAAAATAGGCTGCCAGACGTTCTGATTCAGATTGTGCCTGCACCGATTGAGCAGTATCTGATGTTGGGGCGGTGGTTTGCGTTGCCGGTGAGCAGGCAATTAGCCCACTCACTGCTAAAGCAATGGCGCTTAACTTTCGTAATTTCTGTGTTTGAATGTGCATAAGAACCCTATTTGTGTAGTGGATAAAGCGGGGTGAGCCCCCCGTCTTTTGTATTGGATATTGTTGTTATACGTTTTATTGCCGAAATTAGCGCAGCCTTATTCCAGGCCTGTGGCGGATTCGCAAAAGCCGAGGCCATCATTTGATCAAGCTCGGGCTTGATCGACTGCTGAATATGCCAGCGTTGGGCGGCAGAAAATTGTGCCAGCCAACTGCGCAAGGCGGTTTGAATATCACCCACATTGCCTTTTTCAATGGTTGAAATAAGTGATTTAACATCGGCGTTAGTCGCCGTTTTTTGCGATGAAGGCACTGCGCTCACTGAGCGCTTTTTCTGAGCATGAATTAACCAACCTGCTGCAGTCAGTAACCAAAGCGCAGCTAACAGCCAGTGCCAATGATCAATTCCTTGCTGTGAATTTGGTGATATCAGTGATTCTGCAGCCTGTGGCTGGGCGTTATCAGCGTCAGGTAATCCTTGATCTGATGTAACCTGCTGTATTGCAGGTGGCGGCACCTGAGCCTGCGGCGTTGCTGGAGTTGGCGTGTTACCCATGTTTGCCGCGGGTGCTACCGTAATGGTGCGGGTAGGCAGTGTTGCGAATTCCGTTTTGCCTGTGTTGGTATTAAACCAGGGCACTTTGACCTCTGGAATAATAAACTCACCAGGCTTGGTGGGGATCAGCGCTACTGATTCGGTGCGCTGTACAATTAACCGGTTGTCGCGCTCGGCGGTTGCGCTGCCGGGTTGGTCGGGATAAAGCTTAAATGCGGGCGGGTATATTTGTGCTATCTCGGGCAGCTGTTCTTCCACTACCCCAACGGCGGTCAGCGTGAGTGTGCGGGTTACCGGTTCACCTACCACAAATTCATCGGTTTGCCAGTTTTCATCCAGTTGCACAAAGTCGCTCGGCAGCCAGTGATAGTCTATGTCCTGCGGAATAGGTTTAACACTGATATCCACATCCGGGCCAACCCGGTTGATAGCCTGAGTACGGTTAAAAAAGCCAAATCGCTGATTGGTATTCGCTGCAATGACTTCGCCAGAAAAGACCGGGCCGCGAATGGTAAAGTCGCCAGATTGCTGAGGCAGAATCGCAAAGTTGCGTTCAATTACCTGATAACGTTTGCCATTTACCAGCTCTGTGTATTGCTTGTCTTCACCTAGTTGCTGAATTTGCGCATTCTCAAGCTCAGGGGCTTGTAGGCTACCACGTTCAATTTGCGATGCCAGATAGAGTTTCACGGTGTAGCGCAACTGTTGTTGCAGGTACACATTCGACTGATTGACTTCGGTGGCTACGTAGTAGTCTCTGGCCGGCGCATCGCTACCTTGTTGTACCGGGATAACGTTAACAGTAATAGGTGCACTCGACTTGCCTTCGATGGTAAATGCCGGAATAGTAAATTTGCCTACACTGCGCGGAAACAAGGTAGTAGACCAGGTAGTTGTCTGGCGGGTAGAGAAGTTGACAATTGACGTTTGTGAACCCACTGACGTGCGGCCTACCACAAAATCGCTTAATAAAACGGAACTGTCGAATGCATCGCGCTCGGCATCGCCTTCAGCCACAACCGTTAACACGATAGCCTCGTCGAGCATCACAGGGTTTTTGTCGATAGTGGCTGTCACACTGGTTACTTCGGCCTGAGATATCCAAGGCAGCACGCACATTAATAAACCTGCAATCAGGCGTTTACTGATCATTACCAATCACTCCGGTCTGAAGAAGGGGGACGACGATACTGACGTTTCTGCGCTTCCAATTGCATTTTGCGTTTCAACAGGAAGGCTGGATCGTCAGGGATGCGACGCAATAGATTATTGAGTCGTTGTTCGGTCTCTTTGTCGCGCTCGGCGTCACCTTGTATTGCTTGTTTCATTTCACTTTCGCCAGCTTCCTGCTCGCCATTTTCAGGCTGTTGTGCCTGTTGCTGTTGTTCGTCCTGGGCATCCTGTGGGTCAGACTGCTCACCGTTCTGTTCAGCATTTTGCTGATTGTCTGATGATTGCTGCTGTTGATCCTGACCGTTTTGCTGGTCACTTTGTGACGGATCATTTTCCCCACTTTGCTGTTGGTCTGAACCTTCACCATTTTGTTGCTGATTCTCGCCGTTTTGCTCACTTTGGTTTTGTTGATCGTCAGATTGATTCTGATTATCGCCCTGATTTTGTTGATCCTGTTGTTGGTCCTGTTGATTTTTTAATTGTTCAAGCAGCGCTTTGTTTTGTGCTGCTTCAGGATAATCCGGGCGTTTTGCCAATGCCTGTTCATAAGCGCCAATAGCCTCTTCCAATTGGCCCGCTTTTGCCAGCGCGTTGCCCTGGTTGTAAAAGCCTTCCGCACTCTTTAACTGGCCGTAAGTCTCTGCAGCCGCTTCGTATTCACCGGAGCGATATTGTGCTGCGCCTTTCCACGATAAATCTTCAAAGGATTCAGAGGCGTCCTGAAATTGTTCGCTGTTGTACTGTTCATAGCCCTGTTGATCGGCATTTAAAAAGGGTTTCTGCCACCAACTAATAGCATTGGGTTGTACAGCCTCGTCGGTGTTTGCGACGGGTGATTGACCTGGCTGTGTTTGCGCTACGGCAACAGGCGATTGCATGGGTATTAGCACACACAAGCAAAGGGCGAACAACAAACCGCGTCGGAACGACAGGGCGGCAATCGGCAGCAATAGAAGTAGCAAATACGGCCCGGCTTCTGCCCATTTATCACCTTGCTTGTTGTTGTCCTGTGATTCAGTTTCGGCATCATCAAATCGATTTACCGCAGCAATTTTACGAATATCACTGTCGTTAGCGGTGATTTCAGAGAACTTACCGCCACTCTGGCGACTGAGTTGTTGCAACACTGACGGATTCATTTTTGGGATCACAATTGCGCCATTACTGCGTTTTAATAGTTCGCCATTGAGCTGTTTGATGGGCGCGCCAGTTTGCGTGCCGACACCCAGAATATTCACGGTATAAGGGGTGGAAGATAAAAAGTCGCTGAGTTCTTTCATTTGTTCCAGTTCAACGCCATCAGTGATCCAGTAAAGTGCACCGCGCTGATAGCCGGCACTTTCCAGTAAGTTGGCCGCCGCTTTTAACCCCAATACAGGTTCACTGCCTGACGTGGGCATAATTTCCGGGCTCAAACTGGGGAGCAGGGCTGTTAAGGTGGTTGCATCTTCAGTTAATGGGCTAATGGTGAACGCATCACCCGCGTAAGCCACCAAGCCCATATCCCCTTCGTTGATAAGCTTTACCAGATCAATTGCCCTGTATTTCGCCCGGGATAAACGGTCTGGCGTAACGTCGGTAGCGCGCATCGACAATGACATATCCATAACGATTACGTGACCGGCTTTGACCTGAAAAACAGGCTGAGGAATACGTTCCCAACTTGGTCCGGCTA
>NZ_JBLBUE010000081.1:0-15413 GCF_047290655.1 Alteromonas sp. AMM-1
GAACTGATTGCTCCAATCGCGATGGACGAAGGTCTGCGCTTCGCAATCCGTGAAGGTGGTCGTACAGTAGGTGCAGGCGTTGTAGCTAAGATTCTTGCTTAATCTTAGATACCGCTAAGTATCGTAGAAAAAGGTCGCGTAAGCGGCCTTTTTTGTTTTCAAGCGTAGGCAAACTGAACGACAACTATTCCCATATATTTTTATTAGACTCTTTCGTTTACCCTTTGGAATTTCCTGAACGGCTTGAACTGTAAAAGGCGAAAGCACACTTCAATATCACACCGCCAGAACTACTTTCGCTTTAAAAGGAGCTTTGGGCGAGCAGTGGAAGTGGATTTTTTCTGTTGCGAAATGCTTATTTACTGGTAAGTCAGAAGTGAGCTTAACCCCGCTCGTTAAAGTATGTTTCCCCTACAAAATAATTGAACTCTGTTTGAAGTCAGCTACGCTTTAAATGAGTAAGTTCAATGTCTCTGGGTGTTAATTCATGTTTAGTAATTTACTTCGAGGTAGTCGTAATAACGACGCGTGTCGGTGGCTATTTTTTGTATGTCTACTCAATCTGCACTGAATTAAACCTATTCAGAAAGGTGCTGTGTAACTTAATGTCCCGGCAAAACTGGCTTTGCAAAATGGTACTGGCGATAGCAGTTAGCAGCATTGCTAATTGTGTGTCAGCGTTTGCAGATCCCATCGCTGTCGTGGTTCCCCAAAAGAGTGAAATCAGTGAATTAACCAAAAAGCAGGTTATCGACATCTTTATGGGCCGCTTTGATTTGCTCGAAAGTGGCCAGCGAATCAAACCGGTTGACTACAACAATGGCTACGAATTCAGGGAGCAGTTTTATCGTGCGTTACTGGACAAATCAGAGCGTCAGGTAGCGGCATATTGGTCCCGCTTGTTGTTTTCTGGCAGGGCAAAGCCCCCTATTCAGGTACCAAGCGTTCAAAATAGTATCGAAGAACTCAGTAGTGATGCTTCTATGATTACTTACATACCCATCACTATGGTTTCAGAGGAGATGAAGATTGTCCTGGTTCTGGAATAAGTCATTAGTGATGTTGTGTTTATTGTGCGTAGAGGCTGTAACGGCGAACTTAGCGCACGCTCAGATTAACGTTAACGGATTTGCTACGCTGGGGTACACAAGCAGTAATGCTGATGATCTGGTTTTTCGCTCTGCTATCAATCGCTGGCCCGAACAAGGTTCAAACTTTAAAACCGAATCAGTGCTGGGAATTCAAATTGATTATCAGTTGTCCGATAAAGCCGACATAGTGTTCCAAAGCCTGCTGGAAAACAAACACTATGACGCCTTGTCGGATTATTTTGAAATGGCATTTGTCCGGTATCAGTTTAACCGAAACTGGACTGCCCGGGCAGGACGCATCAATTACAATGCGTATCTGCTCTCTGAGTATTTACACGTGGGATACAGTTATCTGTGGGCTGCGCCACCCATGGAGTATTACACGCCTTCTTCCAATTTATCCTATATCGATGGGGCTGAAATTCAGTACAGGAAGTCGTTTTCTACCGGCGTTTTGCAATCTACCCTGGCCTTTGGCGTAAGCAAGGCAGATGTACTGAATAATGATGCAAATTACTTCTTTGAATACGATTATGTTGTAAATGGCTCCGTTACCTATGAAACCGATAATTGGACTCTCAAAGGGACACTGAGTCAGTTTCATGGCAAACGTTCTTACTTCGGTAGCCTGAATCAGTTTCAGCAGGATTTAACACAACTGCCATCAGATTGGTGGCCCGCAGCAGAAAGCATGGCAGATGAACTCAATTTTTTGGCCAAGCATGTTAACTACGCTGCGTTGGGTTACAGCTATAACGACAGCGCGCTCATCATCATGGCAGAAGCTGCCATGCTTGATGTGGAATGGAGCGTGCTGGGCAACCTGGCTTATGGTTATGTCAGCTTAGGCTACTGCTTTGGAGAACTTACGCCATACATCACACTGGCTGCGATTAATACCACCGATAAGCGCAAGGTCATAGAGCAGCCAAATTACGCTGAAGTAGGTGACCCCAATGCCATTGCCGACTTGGCCGGTATGTATTTCGGTTACCAGTATTTACTGGATATATCGCGCATAGAACAATCATCGGTGGCCATTGGCTTGCGTTGGGATTTTACAGCAAATTGGGCGCTAAAAGCGCAGCTTACCGCGTTTGAATTACGGGGGCCTGGCTACGGCATGTGGGGGAGTGACCAGCAGGTTAGTATAGATGACAAACGGGATGTGAATGTGTTTAACCTCAATCTCAATGTTATTTTCTAACGGCGGCCGGAATAACCATGAATAAGCTACAAGACAAGTTACACGTCAGACTGGCTTTTGTTGTTGCGGTAGTGGGAATTTTGATTTCCATCGCTGGTAGTTTGATTGTTTTCCAACTGGCGCAAGCCGAGCAGCAGCGCTTCAGTCAGCACCTGGTAAATCAAATTGCGCAAGGCTCGGTTAAGCCCGCAGCGATTGCTGTTTACGTAAACGATGCAGAGCTGGCTAAGGAGATCATTGAAAGTCTGCAAATTAATGATTTGGTGTTAGCTGCGGAAATTCGCAACGAAGCTGGCATTTTTGCGGAGACATCGTTAAAGAATGAATCAGCGGAAGCGATTGTGCTGAAATTACCGCATCCCTTCATCAGTAACGACTTCGTAGGTGAGCTACTGGTTTACCCTGACAATGTGTTTATTCAAGGTCTGGCAGTAGCCGATGCCCGTAACAGCGTTTGGGAAATGATGATGGTGTCGATGGCCCTTACGCTTACCATGTACATAGCAATTTATCAGTTGCTCTCTCGCCCGCTTATCAAGCTTTATCATGCCTTTGAGCGTGTTGATCCCAGTAATCCCGAATTTCTCGAAAAAATTGACATTCAATATACAAAGAAAGATGAAGTCGGCTTTTTAATTAGCGGTATTAACCGCCTTATTCATGCTGTAAGAATTAACTTTGTTGCTGAACGGCGGTTGCGGATGCGAACCGAAAAGCTCGAGCAGCGGTTTCGGCTGGTGTTTGACAAAGCGTCGGTTGGTATTGGGTTAATCTCTACCAGAAAGGGTATTTTGTTAGAAAACCCGGTATTTCATGACATCGTAGGGCAGATATGCTCGTTACATGATTTTATTCATATGTTTGATACGCCCGATCAGGTAACGGAGGCGATTGCTGAGCTGCGGGCAACTCAGCAGTCGGGCCCAATTACCCTTGATCTGTCTTATCGCAACAGTGAGCAACAAGTTCGCTGGCTGAATTGCTTATTCGCGCTGGTAATCGATCAGCGCAGCACGGAGCGCAACGACGATATGTTAATTGAAGTGATTTTAAATGATGTGACGGATCGAAAAGAAAAAGAATCCAAAGCAAAATACCTTGCTCAGCATGACGCACTTACTGGCTTATTGAATCGTCATGGCGGCGAATTGAAATTACAGATGCTGATGAAGTCTGTTTCAACAACCACAGTCACGGCAATCATGCTGATCGATTTGGATAACTTTAAACCCATCAACGATAGTTACGGCCATGATGCAGGGGATGCGGTGTTACAGGAAACGGCTCAGAGAATTAAGCGCTTGTTCAACGATCCTGATGACGTGTGTTGCCGCTGGGGCGGCGATGAATTTGTCATTGGTTTCCGGCGCGACACATTGTTGCCGTCAGCAATGGAGACCCTTTGTAATACGCTTCTACACGGCATTGAAGCGCCTATTGCGCTGTCCAGTACGCAGTACTGTGCTATTTCTGCCAGTATCGGCGTTGCTTTGGTCGATACGCCACCACAAAGCCTTGAAGATATTCTGAATGAAGCTGATGAAGCCATGTATCAGGTGAAGCGACAAGGGCGCTCCAATTACCTGATCGTGTGAATGAAGTGCTTGTTGGCAGTGCCATATGGCCGAACTACTGAGTGAGTTACAGATAAACTAAAACGCCAGGGTTAAGTTAACCCTGGCGTTTATAAATGTCCGTATAAAGGAGCTTAGAGATAAGCCCGGAAAATGCCTGCCGTGATAATGACTAAAGACACTGAGTACAACACCAGTGTGACCTGATCACATAATCTAGTTTTTGACATCATTCGTACCTCTTATCAGCGAATGTAATCAAAATGTAACATCATATTTTTTATTTGTTAATTATTCTTTGGTCGTAGATTGAAGGTTGTAACTTTATTAGTTTGTCTCATAATGGATTGTTCGTGGCTTTCCATTAAAGCTCAGGAATTTGACAAGGAACCGGAACGAACAACATGTTACTCCTGCTTATTTATATTTTCATCGCACTGGGCTTTTCCTTTATTTGCTCAGTAGCAGAAGCGGTGATTTTAAGTGTGTCGTCAGCATACATCTCACTAATGGAAAAAGACGGTAAGGGGAGCGGTAAGTTACTCCGTGAGTTAACCGACGACATTAACCGTCCTCTGTCAGCCATACTTACACTGAATACTATAGCGCATACGATGGGGGCGGCTGGGGCCGGTGCTCAGGCAGCGGTGGTGTTCGGCGATGCCTATCTGGGCGTAATTTCAGCGATTCTCACGCTGCTCATTCTGGTCTTTTCTGAGATCATTCCTAAAACACTCGGTGCTACCTATTGGCGCGGGCTTGCGCCAGTTACGGCGTATTTTTTGAAGTATCTGGTAATGGTATTATTGCCATTCGTAAAGATGTCTCAATGGCTCACAAAAGGGTTCAAGGAAGAGTCGCCACTGCGTGGACTTAGCCGGGCAGAGTTGCATGCCATGGCCGAACTCAGTGGTGAAGAAGGTCAGTTAGATGCACATGAGGCAGCATTTTTAAAAAGTTTGCTCAGTTTAAATGCGCTTACCGTTAAGGATGCCATTACTCATCGCACTCAGGTTTTTTCGGTGAGCGAAGAATTGAGTGTAGAAGGATTCTTCCATAAACACGGCAATATCGAATTTTCGCGAATCCCGGTTTACGAATCGCAAGACAGTGAATTGGTGACCGGCTTTGTGTTGCGTTCAGATTTGCTGTTAGCCCAGGCCCGAGGCAACGGCGATAGCCCGCTCAGCCGCTATCGCAAGAGTATGGTTACCGTTTTAGGCTCCATGCCGCTGTCAGCCACGTTTGACCACTTTCTTAAGAATCACATTCACATGTTATTAGTGGTAGATGAATATGGCGGGCTCGAGGGCATATTGACACTTGAGGATTTGCTGGAGCGTTTGCTTGGGGTAGAAATTATTGATGAGAAAGATACCGCAGTGAGTATGCGTCGGCTTGCCTACATGATGTATCGCAGGAAGCAGCAAATGTTACTTAAAAATGTACCAGATAGCAGCATGACGCAACGGTCAGGAAAGCAATAACTCCTGACCTGACCGTGTTAGAATTAGTGCAGAGCAGGAAAGGTAGTTACTACACAAACGCCGGTATGGTCTGGCAGGTTGTTGAGCGCAATACTGCCATGATGAAATGCCACGATGATATTGGCAATATACAGCCCTAAACCCAAATGAGGCGGTCCGTCAGACTGATTGCCTTCAGCTCTTACCGACACCATCGACTGGGTAAGCTGCGATTGCATCCCCTGAGGTAATAACGGCCCCGTGTTAGTAATACTGAGTTTAATGTGGCGATTTTCCTGCCAGATATGTAATGCAATAGTGCTGTCTTTAGTGCTGAACTCCACTGCATTGGCAATGATTTTATCCAGCATCTGGGCAATCAGATCCGGCGAACCGTTCAGCTGCGCTTGTTTAACCGATAATTTCAAGGCGAACTTGCGCTGCGGATAGGCATACTGATATCCCTCAACGCAGCCTTTTACTACCCGGGCCAAATCAAACTGTTCAGTATCTTCTTGACTAATAGCGTGTTCTAAGCGAGTAGCTTCACTCATACTATTTAAAATGCTGCTCAGGCGACTGATGCCGGATTGAGCACGACTCAAAAACACCTGTTGCTGGTCTGGATCCTGGACCTGATTAAGGGTATCCAGCGACGAACGCACTACGGCAATCGGTGTGCGCAGTTCATGAGACAGTCTCGACGCCATATTCTCCAGATAAGAATTGTATTGTTGCAAACGGCTTAATACGGCGCTGAACGATCGCGATAAATCACCAATTTCATCGGCATTGCGTGAAGGCGTTAAGGTACCAATGATTTTACCGTTCGAGTCGATCACTGCTTCAGTGTTGTCGCGCAGCGTCCGGATCCGACTGGAAATGCGATGTGCAAATAACAGCAGGCCTGTGGTACCCAATAGCATTACCGCTAAGATGACGTGAAAAAGTTGTTCCAGCGCCCGGTTGCGAAGCGTGCGAATACCGTGAGTGGTTTGCTCAACGACTACGGCACCCATTACCGCATCGCCAATGAAGATTGGATAGGCGGCAGACAGGATCACTGCTTTATTGTCGGGAGTGAGTCGCCATAGCGAGTCCGGTTCGCCTGCCAGCGCCCGGTTAATGTCTTTTCCTGCCAACGCATAGGCATCTGCCAGTTCGTCAACAAAATCGCCTGGGGGGCGGGTCAGGATTTGATAGTACAGCGGCAATAGCCAGTGTTGTTCTATATAACCCCACCAGCCCTGGCTGGCAGGACGCTGCTGTCCGGCATTAAAGCCCTGTGACGAATGAATTGAACCGGAACGCGCCAGAACCCGCTTGTGCTTGTCAATTACCCACACCCTCGAATCAGCGTAACGCAGTCCCGACAAGATACGCTCAATTTCCGGCGATGGCGTGACTACTGTACCTAAATCGTCACTTTGATTTGGGTTAGCAGTTCCCATTGCGTATTGTTTTATACGGCTGATGTCATCGTCTACATCAACCAGTGCAAATGCCAATGAGCCAGAGGTCATGGTAATAGGGAAGCGAAGCTCAATACTGTAACCTTGTTGCGTAAGTAACCAGCGCCCCTGAATTTGCAGGGCATTGTCGGTGGCTCTGAAGAAGCGGGGATCATCATCCAGTCGGTAGGCATTCACCCAACCGGGTTTGTAGGGCGAAATAATGTAACGCTGTAAGCTGTCGTTGGCGTCCAGCATGCCAATTAGCAGATGATCAGAGCGATCCACACTTAAACTATTGGGCGCGCGAAACACCACCTTGTCGTCGGCAACGTCAAACATGGCATAAAAATACTGGTCGTAGCGGCCTACCATGTGTTGAAAGCTCATGGATACCGGGGCTTTGTCGTCAAACCAGGTAACAATATTATTTTTATTATAGGCTTGTATCAGGGGCGACACAGCCTGCCATTCCTGCAGACGGCCATCTAACTGAATCGGCACGTCAATTGGTGGCGCATATAGATCGGTACCAGGGCGAACGTTTTGCAAATAGGCCGACTGACTATCGAACAGTGCCGGGCGTTCGTGTAGTGCGGTTGCCACTGCGCGTGCGGTACCGATCATGGTTTGCTCCTGACCAATACGCAGATACTGCTCCAATTCCCAAACGTACTTGTAACCCAGCCACGGAATGGCGAACAGAAACAATGACAGAACTAATAACTGAAGCCTGATTGAAAAACGTAATTTCACAGCGCCATCCTGAGCCTTTACTGCTGCCAGCGGTAACCCATACCATACACGGTATCGATGTGATCAAAGTCGGCATCGGCCTGAATGAATTTTTTACGCATGCGCTTTATATGCGATGTAATTGTGGAATCATCCACCACCATGCGCGACTCATCCATAAGTTGTTGTCGGCTTTTTACATGACCAGGGCGTTTTATGATGGCGTGTAACATCCAGAACTCGGTAACAGTTAATGCAATCGGCATGTCTTTCCAGCTTACTGTCATGCGGCTCACATCCACTAACAGGTGTCCCAGCTTTATCAGGTCGCTATCCTGCTTTGGCGTCGCCAGCAGGTCGGTGCGCCGAAATAGTGCGGCGATACGGGCCAGTAAATGGGCCATGCTGATGTCTTTGGTTAGGTAATCATCTGCGCCCATTCGTAAGCCACTTATCGTATCTACGTCATTATCTCTTGCAGTAAAAAAAATAATGGGCAGTGTTTGAGACAGCCGGCGCAATTGCTGACACAGCATGAAACCGCCTTCCATCTCGTCTTTTAAACCAATATCAATGATCGCCAAATCCGGCAGAGCCTGATTAAAGGCGGCACTGGCCGACGGGCGATCTGCATAAGCATTTACCGTGTAACCCTGGCCCGTCAGGGCCGCGGTATAGTTATCGCGAATGGCGATATCATCTTCTACTAGCGCGATGTTTCTTGGCATGGTTTTCACTTACAAAAGGTATGTACAGGCACTATACATTAAGAGTGCCTGTGGCGTGGCAAGTTCGGCAAAAATTCCCCCAACTTGCCATATTTCTGCCACTTTTATATAGGCATAACAGTCACTTCGTACTGATTCAAGCCCTTAGCCGTAGTGTATTCATATTGAATGCACACTTCTGAAGTCGTACATGATTTATGGCAATCCTGCCAACTTTTGCCCGGGTTACTGCTTTTTTGCCCCTGCATTTCCATAACACCCGAATCATTAAGCCATATGCGATTGCTTTAATAGCACCATCAAATCAAAACACCACAATCGTTTAAAGGAAATCACTATGCGTAAATCAATGTTAGCTGCCCTGGTAATGGCCACCTCTCTTACTGCAACCAGCACCTATGCAAAGGATAAAGAGTCTGATTACGAACATGCTCCCGGTATCGGCTTGGGCACCGGCGTGGTAATTGGTGCCATTGTGGCGGGTCCGGTTGGTGCTGCCGTAGCGGGCTTTATGGGAGCCATGTTAGGTAATGATGTGCGTCAGGATAAAATCCTGGCGTCTAAAACTGAACAACTGTCGGCACAGTCACAGTTACTCTCTGAGCGCGATAAAGCACTGCTCGCCATGCGCAGTCAATTGCAATCCATGCAACAGGCTTCAGTCACCCAGGTAGCCATGCATGAGGAACGCAGCGAACCTTCTATTACATTGCAAAGCAGTGTGCAGTTTCAAACCGGCGCGTATGACATTGCGCCAGACTATCAAAAGCAATTGGATTTGATAGCAAAAACACTGAAAGGCTACCCGTCATTAACTGCAAGGCTAACCGGCCATGCTGATATTCGGGGCGATGATGAATACAACCAGGCATTGTCTATGCAACGGGCAATAAGTGTAAAACAATATCTGATAAATAAGGGGGTAGATAACCAGCAAATTCTAACTGTGGCCCTAGGGGAATCTCAAAGTGCCCATCAGGGCGGTGAGCAAACGTTCTTTGATCGCAAAGTGGTAATTGAGCTTGGCAATGAGGATGCCACGTTAACTGCCCAGCGCTAATTGTTTTGCCAGGCAGGCAATCTGTCGTTACAGGGTGATTTGAGCGATCACTCTGTTTCGTTATTTACATACAACGCGATTTTTACCGTTCATTTTGGCTTCATATAAATTCACATCGGCCAGCTCAAGTATTTCGTCTAAATTATCCTGATTAAACGAGCGGGTGCTAACCGCGCCCGCACTCACAGTGATCCTGCCAAAATCAGTGTTTTTATGTGGAATGCCTGCTTTGTTCACGTCATCCACAATGGCTTGTGCAATGCATCTGGCGTTGTGCATATCGGTATCAGGCAGAATGGCTAAAAACTCCTCGCCTCCAAAGCGTATCATAGCATCGCGTGAGCGGCGGGCGTGTTTCTGCAATATATTGGCGACTCGCTGCAGACATTGATCGCCAGCCAGGTGGCCATACTGATCGTTGTATTGCTTAAAGTTGTCCACGTCGAACAAAATAACCCCAAGTCTCTGCTGACTGCGCAACAGTTGCCGGGCAAGTTTGGGGTATTCCTGCGTTAAATAGTTGCGATTGAGTAAGCCGGTTAGTGAATCGTGAAAGGTAAGCTCAACCAGCGCATCCATGCGCAGTTTACTGAGCAGGTGGTTGCGTACCCGATGAATGAGCGTTTGTGCTACAACTGGCTTAGAAACAAAGTCGTTGCCACCTGATTCCCAGCACTGAATTTGTGATTCCTTACTTACATTACCGGTGATAAATATAAGTGGGATGTCGTCCAGCTTTTCATTGTGTTTTATGGATTTACATAAATTCAACCCGTTCATTTCGGGCATGTTTACATCGATTACCATTAAATCAGGGCTGTGCTGCTCGCAATACGTTAGTGCATCCTGAGCATTTGCCACAGTAACGCAATGGCACAAATCACTGAGTATCGTTGAAATTACGGTGCGGCTTATATTGTCATCATCAACAATAAGTACAGTGCAGGATTCAATTTTTTTTGTGTCGAGTGCTAGCATAAATAAGTTGTTTGTAGGTGATTATTCAACTTGTTGTTAGTCTTAGCTCACATCCTGACAGATTACCTGTAAGGATGACATTGTAATTATCGTAATTTTGGCTAAAGTTGAAAAAACGTACGCCCGATACCTAAGTATTGGCTAATACTTTGTTTATTGCGAATAAATGTTCGGCATTTTCAGCAATAAACCTGATAAAGTCTGGCAGTAAATAAAAAAGAAATACGGGCAATATAGCGTTACTCGCAACAAATAAGCATAACAACGTTAGAGTAATGCAGAACAGCAACAACGCACAGAGGTGAATTTTGCTCAGCCGATTACCTTTGCAACTGGTGGTATTATTCGCGCTGGTTGCGGTTGGTTCATCTTACCTGGCCAACAAACACATGGTTGAAACGGTTAACGAGGCCATTGCCGAAGATCTGGCGGTTAATGCCAGTGAGGTGTCGGCTATGCTGTCTGATCATCTCGCAGAATACAAGCACGATGTAGCCTTTTTACACAGTGGACTGGCAGCAACTCATATACAGGAGCGACTGCTAGTTGCTAACTCAAGCGGTGAAACGTCTTTTCGCGGTCCTTCTGACTTTGATACCGAAGAGTTGTTTAAGGCATTTCTGGCTTCTGCTCCGGCTTTTTTTCAATTGCGGGTAATTTTGCCCAGTGGTCAGGAATATATTCGTGTTGAACGCCGGGGTGGCCGGATTTTGCTGGCCGATAAGTCAGAATTACAAAATAAGGCCGATCGGGACTATGTAGAACAAGGATTACAACTGTCTAAATATGAAACCTATGTCTCATCAATTAATCTTAATGAGGAAAACGGCAGAGTCGAGGTTCCTTATCGTCCAACTGTTCGGATCGTAAAAGGTATTTACAGTCAGTCTAATCAGTTGGAGGGCTTACTGGTTGCTAATGCTGATCTCTCGTCACTACTGGCTAAAGTCGACGACCTTATTTCGTCAGACCTGCACATCATTATTGCCGACGAACATGGCACCATCATAAAGCACCCCGACAACAGTTATCTTTTTGCGAAACAACTGGGTACTAACAGTCATTTTTTCTCGCTTTACGACAGAGAGCCTGCACTGGAGAGTCGCGGTATTGAACATTTCAAAAATGTGAGTGATCCCGTTGATCAATTTGTTGGGAAAGCCAGCCGGTTCCAGTTAGATGCCAGCCACTTTATTGTGGCAGTTGTGGGTAAATCAGATGACGAAATCAATGCGCTTTATACGCAGTCTGCATTGAAGGTCTACAGTGGGTTGGGCTTTGTGTTGGTGAGTTTTGCCGGCATGTTTTTGCTGTTATTCCGCAATATGAAACATCACCAGGCGCTGGCTGAGTCCAGAGCGGTGTCTCATGCGGTTGTAGAAAACAGCAATGATGCAATTTTACTGTTTAACCGCAAGTACAGACTGTTGGATATCAATCCTGCGGCGGAGCGCTTGTTTAATGAGTCACGAACTACGCTACTTGCCGAGCCGTTAGACAAGGCCTTTAATCAATATGCCAGTATGACCTTGTGTGATATCCACAATAGGGCTAAAGCCGCCAGGTATAATTCGGAAATTGACATAGAGTGGCGGGACGACATATCCATCCGGTACTTTAGGTGCGTACTTATCCCGTTACAAGCAAAAGAGAATGCCGGTCAGTTTGTGTTGTTGCTTAACGATGTAACCGCGATAAAAAAATATGCCGCGGAACTGGCTGTATCTAATCGTCAGTTAGAAGATGCGGTATCCGAAAGAACCCATGAGCTGGAACTTGCCTTGGCGGAAGTCAAACAAGCCAATGTAGTTAAAACGCGCTTTATTTCCTCCATCAGTCATGAAATGCGAACCCCCTTGAATGGAATTCTCGGCGCGATGTCCATACTCAAGCGAGATCATGGAAACAAGGGGATAAGTGACATCATTGGTATGGCAGAGGTCAGTACAAACAGTTTGGCGATGCTGGTTAATGACATTCTCGATTTGTCAAAAATTGAAGCGGGCAAACTGGATATCAATCTGACTATGTTTAGCCCGGAAAAGCTATTAGAAGGCGTCTGTCAGTCACAAGCCGTAATGGCATTTGCTAAAGATATCGACTTTTTTATCGATACATCTGCGCTCAATGTGTCGCAATTGAAAAGCGATCCCTTCCGCATCACACAGATTCTGAATAATCTGGTAGGAAATGCCATTAAGTTTACCCGTAAAGGGGCCGTTCAGGTAATTGCTAAAACCTCACAGGAAGAAAACGACGACGGCGTAAAATTAGTGGTAACTGTTAAAGACTCTGGCATAGGGATTAAGGAAGACGCACAGCAGGCCCTGTTTACTATTTTTACCCAGGCAGATCGCAGTATTGCAGCCAATTACGGCGGCTCCGGTCTGGGGTTAGCGATTTGTAAGCAGCTATGCGAATTGCTGGGCGGGGATATTTCACTGAAATCTGTTGTAGGTCTGGGCACCGAGGTGACGTTTTCTATACCCGCTGACGAATTTGTGCGGGTGCCGGCAGCCCGGGCATCAAGACTGAAAAACGAGCAGATTGGACTGTTGTTAATGAATGAAGCTGAACAGGATCATCTCACTGCGTGTCTTGTGAGTTTTGGTGCTTCAGTTCAGGTGCTCAATGAAAAGATGGCGTTGCCAGAGCTGCAGAATGATCTGAGTGTACTTATCGATCTGGATGCAGCGAATGCGGAACATGTCGTGCAATCGTTTATTGAGCTACAGCCCCCTGCCAATAAGTCAAAAATGAAATTATATGGACTGAGCCGCACCGGTTATACCTTTGCTGCCAAGGGAATGCCCCTGTCGCCACTTCGCAAGCCATTAATGGTGTCTTCACTGCTTTCGGCACTAGCCGATCAAAGATCCTCGGATTTTCCGATTCTGGCTAATACGCGCCGTGATTCAGACCGCAAGCGCAACAGGGCGTCTGACGCGTCACATTTTAATCACCAAACCTTGTTAATTGTAGATGACAACAACATCAATCAGGATGTCGTTATGCATATGTTAGCCGGGTTCGACCTGAACTTACTCTTTGCCGAACACGGGCAGGCGGCCTTGGAGGTGCTTAAGGAACGGAGCGAGAAAGGCGAGCGAATCGACCTTATCCTTATGGACTGCAATATGCCTGTAATGGATGGTTTTGCCTGCACGCATGCAATTCGCAATGGCAAAGGGGGACTAAATGTAATGAAAGTGCCGATTATTGCTATGACAGCCAATGCGATGAAAGGCGAAAGAGACAGATGTATTGACGCTGGCATGGATGATTATATTACCAAGCCGGTTGAAGCGGATATCCTGACAGATAAATTAACCTTGTGGATAAACCGCGACCTCAAAATAGCGCGTCCGGCCAAATTATCAGAAAAGAGAGAGGACAAGGCAGCAGTGATGATTTGGGACAAAAAAGATGCCTTGCAGCGATTGGCAGGAAACGAAACACTGCTTAAAAAAATTGTGAAGATGTTACTTGAATCTCTGGACGAGCGGTTATCTGCGATTGAAGATGCGATTAATGATGAGGATGCAGAAACGCTTCGTCAGCAAAGCCATAAATTAAAAGGCTCAGTTGGGGAAATAGGCGCAAAAACACTCCATAAACTGTTACAGTCGTTGGAGCATCCGCCCTCAGAACAGAATAATCACGAGGTATTTAACCAAATACTGCAAGACAGTGAAGCATTGCGAAAGGAACTGACACAGTATTTAGCTGCTTAAGTCATTTTATTACCAAAATTAAAGGGTTGAAAACAGGCGCCTCGACCCTATATTCTTTAAAATTACACAAAGTTTAGCCGTCAACATGATTTATGTTGCTCAGCCTGAACAGTTAAACAAGACTGATCCTGGCGAAAGCCGGTATTGGTTCTGCACTATGCCAAACGGCAAATCTACTATTCCATGGAACAAAGCATGCAAGCGTTAACAATATCCGGGTTAACCAAAACCTATCGTGGCGGTGTTCAGGCGCTGAAAGGTGTCGATTTAACGGTCGCGGAAGGGGATTTCTTTGCCTTACTCGGCCCAAATGGAGCGGGTAAATCCACCACAATTGGCATTATTAGCTCATTGGTTAATGCCAGCGGCGGTGATGTTAATGTGTTTGGTTACGATCTGCACAGCCAAAAAGAACTGGCTAAATCCTGTATTGGTTTGGTGCCGCAGGAGTTTAATTTCAATCAGTTTGAAACTGTGATGCAAATTGTGGTGAATCAGGCGGGTTATTATGGCGTGCCAAGACAGCTGGCCTTCGAACGTGCAGAAAAGTACTTAACCCAGTTGGACTTGTGGGAAAAACGCAATGCCAGAGCCAGAGAGTTGTCGGGCGGTATGAAACGACGTCTGATGATCGCAAGAGCGCTGATGCACGAACCCAAGATGTTGATTCTGGATGAGCCTACCGCAGGTGTGGATATTGAAATTCGCCGTTCTATGTGGCGTTTCCTGGAAGCGATCAATAAGCAAGGCGTGACGATTATTCTGACTACCCATTATCTTGAAGAAGCGGAAATGCTTTGCCGCAATATTGCGATTATTGATAAGGGGCAGATTGTAGAAAATACGTCCATGAAGTCGCTGTTAGCCAAACTCAATATTGAAACCTTCATACTGGATCTACAGGGTGATACCAACAATATTAAGCTCGACGGTTTTGCGCATCGCTTATCTGATGAGTCGACGCTGGAAGTGGACGTTGCGAAGTCCGACGGTTTAAATCCGGTATTTGCGCAACTGACAGCTCAACATATACAGGTAATGAGTATGCGTAATAAAGCCAATCGTCTGGAAGAGTTGTTTGTGAGCCTGGTAGAGGCTGGCCGTAAGGAGAAAGCGTAATGTCGGCGGGTAATAACTGGATAGCACTTACTACTATTTGGATTAAAGAGTGCACGCGATTTTTGCGTATTTGGGTGCAAACACTGGTGCCACCGGCTATTACAATGAGTTTGTACTTTGTGATTTTTGGTAATCTCATTGGACAGCGCATTGGTGAAATGGGTGGTTTTAGCTACATGGAGTTTATTGTACCCGGCCTGATTATGATGTCGGTGATCACAAACTCCTACGCCAATGTATCTTCGTCGTTTTTCAGCGCCAAGTTCCAGC
>NZ_JBLBUE010000082.1:0-15347 GCF_047290655.1 Alteromonas sp. AMM-1
GATCAGCTTGTTGGTATGAATGGGAACCAAATGGCGTTGCTGGCATGGTGGGAGTTTGCGGCAGTCATTGGTTTGTTCATTCTGGCCCGGGTATTTTTGCCGGTTTATTACCACTATCAATGCACCACCACCACTGAATTATTAGAAATGCGCTACAACAACAAGCACATTCGCGCACTGATCGGCCTGATGTTTTTCCTTGGCAGCAGCCTTATTTTTATGCCCGCCGTTATTTATTCAGGTTCCCTTTTCATGATTAGCATGTTCAATGTGGATTTGCCTCTCATGTATGTTGCAGCAGCCTTTGCTATCATAGGCGCGCTTTATGCGTTTTTTGGTGGCCTGCGCGCAGTGGCGGTATCAGACACCTATTCAGGTGTACTGCTGCTTAGCATGGCAATAATTGTAGTAGTACTAGCACTGTTTGCGATCGACTTTGACTTTTCTGGGATCCCACCAGAAAGACTAACGTTAATTGGCGACAACGACTCTCCTTTACCTTGGCATACGTTGCTCACGGGCATGATTTTTATTCAAACATTTTACTGGGGAACCAATCAGGTTATTACCCAGCGAGCCATGGCAGCACCAAATCTTAAAGAAGCTCAAAAGGGTGTTTACGCAGCCGCCATTATTCGTTTTCTGATTGTGCCGTCGATCATTGTTATCCCGGGCATTATTTCATTTAAATTATATGGTGATATCAACGATGCCGCATACGGCACTCTGGTTGGCGATGTACTGCCAGACTGGCTTTCTGGTGTATTTGCTGCGGCATTAGCTGCTGCGGTACTGACTACTTACAACAGTAATCTCAATTCCGCTACTGCACTGTACGTTTGTGATATACACGAAGCGTACTTTCAGAAGAAACCTAATGTTGCTCGACTGAGCGGAATTGTAACCCTTATTCTTACGGTCGTATCATTGCTAATGGTGCCGGTATACGCGCAGGCAGAAAGTATTATTAACCTGCTTCAGGAATTGTGGGGGTTGATTAGCATGCCAGTCCTGTCAATCTTTATTGTTGGTCTGCTTTTTAATAATGTAAACGCCTATGCGGGTATTATTTCGGTCTTTTTTGGGATTGGGTTATATGCATTCTTTAGCTTTGTTCACGCGCCATTTGATTTGCACTACATCCATCTGATGCCGGTAACACTGGGCTGTTGCATTGGCCTTGCATTACTGCTCAATAAGTTAGTGTTTAAACAAAAGGCACAATGGCGTGGTCGGTTAATTGACTAGTAAATAACTTAGCAGTTGCGATAAAGAAAATACCTATGACACAAATCAATCGGGTCATCGTAGTGGGAGGCGGTACAGCAGGATGGCTTACCGCTGGGGTGCTGGCGGCACGTTTTAGTGAAACGGATAACAACAACCAGCGGTTGTCCATCACCCTGATCGAGTCTGGTACTGTTCACCCCATAGGGGTAGGTGAAGGTACCTGGCCTACTATGCGAAAAACACTGGCATCCATAGGTATTACTGAGTCGCAACTAATAAAGCGCGCCAGCGCTACCTTTAAACAGGCCAGTAAGTTTGTAAATTGGCACCACAACAGTAAGGCCAACGCGTATTATCACCCATTCAGTGCACCACAAGGTTCCGCGAACTTAGATATAACGCCTTACTGGTTGGCCGGTGATGAACACAATAGCCAGTATGCGCACGATGTCTGTTTTCAGCCAGCACTCTGCGAAGCCGGTCTTGCCCCCAAATCCGCCCCTCAGCCCAACCAGACATTTGTAGCTAATTATGGCTATCATTTGGATGCGGGTGAGTTTATTGCACTCTTACGTGAACACTGCGTAGAGAAGTTAGGTGTTCAGCATCTGGTTGATGATGTTGTATCCATTGATCAGAATGACTTGGGTATTACTGCCCTAACTACCCGTAATAACGGGATAATTGCAGGCGACCTGTTCACAGACTGCACCGGCTTTGATGGCTTGCTAATAGACAAGGCATTAGGCGTAAGCTTAATTGATGCGTCGCAGTATTTATTTGCCGATACAGCCCTGGTATATCAGGTGCCTTATGATGATCAACACGCACCAATTGCCTGCCACACACTGTCAACCGCGCAGGAAGCTGGGTGGATTTGGGATATCGGTTTGCAACACCGGCGCGGAACCGGGTATGTGTTTAGTCAACGCTATCAGAACCAAGAGGCAGCCAGTCAAACCTTTGCCAATTACTTAAAGCAAACTTCTGCTCAGTCTGTTAATCCGGATAATTTTCGCACTATTCGCTTCAAAACAGGTTACCGAAAGCGGTTTTGGGAAAAAAATTGCGTGTCGATTGGATTATCAAGCGGCTTTCTTGAACCGCTTGAAGCATCGTCTTTAATGCTAATTGAGCAGAGTGCAAACTTACTTGCCGAGCAATTTCCGGCCAGCACATTAATGATGAAACATGCACGGAAACGCTTTAATACGCGGCTTACCCAAATGTGGGAAGGGACAATTGAATTTTTAAAACTTCATTATGTGCTGAGCAACAATACTTCGCCCTTCTGGCAAGACAATCGACTACCGGCGTCCATTCCGTCCAAACTTGCAGACGCATTGGAAGAGTGGCGTTACCGCCCGATATCAGACAGTGACTTTACGTCTGAGCATTCTGTATTCAGTGCTCAAAGTTATCGCTACATTCTGTATGGAATGTCTGATACGCAACGGTTGGAAACCCTGTTAACGTCATACCAACGCACGTTAAAACACACTGAATTTGCAAATAAACAATTACAACTCAATCAAACGTTAATTGAGCAACTCAAAACGCGCTTACCCTCGCACCGGGGCTTAATTGAGCGTTTTAGCTAACCGGATAAACAGGATATGAAAACACCGGAATACAATCCCCTTAGCGCCAACACCCATCATGATATCGCTGTAGCAGAAGACAGTTCGTTTTCACACGCGCGCGCCTTTAACCTGGTGAATATCGGGTTCAATGAGATCGCAACACTCAGTGGATGCATGCCACTGGTGGTAGTAAACAACGACGACAATAATTCACAGACCCTTGCTTGTGTTGTGGGAAGTGAAGGCTTTGGCAATCTGTTTTGCGGAGCCGACGCCTGGCTCGGTCATGCGGTACCGTTAAGTATACAAAGCCATCCGTTTAATTTTGCGTTCGCCGACAATCACAAAGTTAGCGTTTTACTTAATGTGAACGACGAGCGTATTCAGCATAAAACCACACACCCTGAATATGCTTTATTTTCAGCAGATGGTCAGCCAACACTTGTGCTAAAGCGCTACCAGGAGTGTTTAACTGAGCTGATTTCAGGGCTACAACAATCCGAAGCATTCCTGGCCATTTTAAATGAGCACAACTTATTATCGCCGCTGTCTGTCACCGTTACCCGACAGGATGGGCAAATAATTGAATCTGCGAATTTGCTCTCCATCGACGACCGCAAGTTTGCTTCACTGAGCGAATCTGTCATTGTGCGGTTCCACCAGCAAGGCTTATTGATGGCAGTGAATGCGATGATTCTGTCTTTGCGCCAGTACAACCGTATAGTTCAGTTAACTCAACATCACCCAAACCCAG
The DNA here is from genome assembly GCF_047290655.1 of Alteromonas sp. AMM-1. Classification (NCBI taxonomy): domain Bacteria; kingdom Pseudomonadati; phylum Pseudomonadota; class Gammaproteobacteria; order Alteromonadales; family Alteromonadaceae; genus Alteromonas; species Alteromonas sp. AMM-1. The sequence goes on from NZ_JBLBUE010000082.1 coordinate 3,568, forward strand.
CGGTAAAAGTAGGAATAAAGCTGTCAAACTGGCAATGAGGTCAGTGCAACGGTTAATCAATGCTTCAACGTTTTTCAATTACACATGCGCAGGCAAGTAAGCAGTAGCGCTGTGAAGTACGAGGTAAATATGTCGTCTTTTTTGTCTTTTGTTCGCCTTTCGAATAAAAAAGTTACTGTTATTTTCGACTGTCAGGGGCGCATGCCTAACGTGATTTACTATGGTGCACCATTGAGTGAGGCTACTACCCCTGAAATGCTCGCTGTATTGAACACGCGTCAGGAGGCAAAATGCGCACCTGCAGTGGAGCCCCCCGTGTCATTAGTCCCGACACATGGCGAAGGCTGGACCGCTCAGCCAGGACTGGAAGTGTTTGGTGTTAGCGATCAATGGTCTGCTGGCTTTACCCTGACAAACGTTGAGCACACTGACTCAAAGGTAATCTTTGTAGCCGAGGATAGACACCGTGGCATGCGACTTACCACCACCGTAGAACTCGACATAAACAGCTCAATAGCCAAATATGTCTCAACAATAGAAAATACTGGCAAGAGTGCGCTGAACCTCAATTACCTCAATGCGGCTACTCTACCTCTGCCACCGACAATGTCTAAAATTAAGACATTTGAAGGCCGTTGGTCTGCCGAGTTCCAAACTACCGATCACGACTTATTTTTTGGAAGTTACGTTCGGGAAAATCGACGCGGAAAAACCTCACACGATACCTTCCCAGGTCTTATTGCCTTTGCGTCGGACACGGGAGAGCTTCAAGGTGAATGCTTTGGTTTTCATCTTGGGGCCTCTGCAAACCATCGCCTCCGGGCAGAGCTCATGGCTGATGGCAGAAGTTATGTGCAATTTGGCGAGTTACTCTTTCCGGGAGAAGTCGTATTACAATCAGGAGAACGCTATACCACACCTGTACTGTACACAGGTTATGGCAATGCGGGCTTTTCCTCTTTATCGCAGGAATTTCACAACTTTATTCGCCTGAACATTTTACATCATCAACCAGAATCAAAGCCACGCCCAGTTCACTACAACACATGGGAAGGTATCTATTTTGACCACAAGGAAGAAACATTAAAAGCGTTAGCCGACAAAGTAGCGCCTCTCGGCATAGAGCGCTTTGTATTAGACGACGGCTGGTTCAAAGGTCGGCGAAACGACAAGGCTGGCTTAGGTGACTGGTTTGTCGACGAAACCATATATCCTCAAGGATTGAACGGGTTAATCGACCATGTAACCAGTTTGGGTATGGAGTTCGGCATTTGGTTCGAACCAGAAATGGTCAACCCGGATAGCGATCTGTTCAGGTCGCATCCGGAATGGGCGTTGCAATCACAACATAATCCGCACGTTCCATTCAGAAATCAGTATGTGCTCGACTTAACCAACCCCGAAGTCGTTGAGTACCTTTACAAGGTTATCACTGGTGTTTTAAACCGTTACCCTAAGATCAGCTACATCAAATGGGACATGAACAGGGACGTAAACCACCCCGGGAATTTACGCGGCAAACCAGCCATGCATGGGCAAATGACAGCACTCTACTCACTGATTGATAGGGTAAAAGCGGCTCATCCGGGCATTGAAATTGAAAGCTGCTGTTCAGGCGGTGGCCGCGTAGACCTGGGGATCCTCCCTCACACCGACCGATTCTGGACGTCTGACTCGAACGATGCACTCGACCGCTTGTATATTCAACGGGGCTTTTCCTATTTCTTTCCCGCTGAAGTGATGGGCGCACACGTTGGCCCAAGAGAGTGCCATATCACTGGGCGACATCTACCAATTGAAATTCGTGCAGCAGTTGCCCTGTTTGGTCATATGGGCATAGAAATGGACCCTCGAGAACTAACAGAGCACGAACAAAAAGTATTAACTGATGCAATTGCGCTTTATAAGAAATATCGTCATTTAACGCACAGCGGGGATGTGTTTCGGATGGATGACGATGGCCTGAACGTCAAGTTTGGTTATGTTTCAAAAGACAAGTTACAGGGGATTTTTGCCTATAACAGCATCAGGGAAACGCGTCGCACAACGCCTTCCCGCTATTACTTTGCAGGTCTGGACGCAAACAAACAATACACCATTGAACGCATATGGCCCGAGAAGCTAAAGGAATATACACCTTCCATTTTACAGCGAACCGAAGGACAAGTTTTCACCGGAGAAGTGTTAATGAAATATGGAATGCAACTCCCTGTATTATTCCCTCAGACCGCGCTCATTTACACCGTTACAGCGGTATAACGTATCGGTATTCACGAGCGACGTTGCCAAGGCCCGTCCAAATAAAACGGGCTCATTTATTGAGCCCGAATTCACAGCTATAAGCTAATCTTTACTTTCCATAACCAGGCCAAGTGCCCAACGGTTGTCAAATCCCTTCCAGGGTGCAGGCACCTCCCCCTTTACGGGCGCCTGATCACTACTGCCTGTAACATGTAAATAATCACAAAATTGGGTTAACGACTTAACATGGCAATTCATCAGTGCGAGCGCAAAGTGTTCATTAATTGCGTTAAGCTTTTGTGTTTCCCACGCGGGTTCAAGATAACTGCCCAAATCAAACTCATTACCATAGGCTTCAACTGGCGCTGGATGAGGGGCGATATTATGCCGCGCATTTTTAACGGTAAGTAATTTGGTGTCTGAACTTCCAGTATTGTCAAAAAGCCAACGCACCCCGTGATAACCAGAAATATCATCATTATCGCCAGCAACATACAGTACAGGAATGTTAATCCGGTTTAATGATTCCACATCAAACAGTTGATGTTGACCACCCCATGGCGCCAGTGCCAATGCGGCTTTCCATACAGGTAATACGTCATCTGCTGTTGTTTTGCCACCCGCACAACTATTCAGAGCTTGTTTTACCCATTGAATTGCCGACGGCTCCTGAACACCAGTAAATACCGACGCAGTGCTATCGTTGAACGCATAACATGCCCCCACCGTGCTCACAGCACCAAACCCCCCCATAGAATAGCCAATTACGCCCGCTTTGCTTTTATCTGCAAGACCTTTAAAAAAAGGATGTTCAACTACTGCATTCAGCGTGAACACCTGGTCACGGGAACGATTCAATAGCGTACTAGGGAACCCTGAATAGGGATTTTCAGCAAAATTAACCTCTTTATTGGTTGAATCCGTGTGGTCTATGGCTGCAACGATATAACCATGGGATGCCAGGTGTTCCCCCAGATAGTACATAATTGTTCTGTAGCCGGTATAACCGTGCGAAATCACGACAACCGGATAGGCACTGTCTGTATTGGCTATTTCAACATCGCGATACGCATTTGCGGCCACTTCAAACTGCTTTCCACTGCGCACTTCATCACTGTAAAAAGTAACATCAGTACCAACAGTTGTTGGATACCATACTTCTAATGTGAGGCTTCGCGCGGTTTTACTGCCGCTTATATCAGTAACGAGATCCGGATAACTCACTGTCAATGTGGTAACTCCAACCTTGTATTCACCCGACTCGCTTAATTCGGGCATCACATCGGCAGGAAAGGATTTATAAAGGGTCTGAGCAGCTACAGCGCGCCCTTCTACAGCAAAAAAACTAATAATGACTAAATAAAGGCCAAGGTATAACGTTTTCATAGTTAATTAATTGTTAAGTAAATCATAGAGTATTCATATTACTCGCTGTTTATGGACAAACAAGCCCAGTTTTATTTTTATTACCTATGATGAATTATAACTAAAATTAATTGATTAAAGAAAAAAGGGTAAACGTATAACCCTTAATTACTACGTTAAGAATTCATACCAAGTTGCAATACCTAATTACAAAAAGAGTGTCGTTATAAACGTATTATTATTAGGGCGAGACGAGATCGCCTGGGTTACACCGAGTAGGTTTTAAATAGAAATTGCTCAGCTCAGAATGATGCCCGGTTACAAAAAAGGGCGTCACTCTCGTGTCGCCCTTTCCGGTGATGATTTTACTTCAGTATTTATGAACCAAACAGCACCATCAGCACCATAAACACAAATCCAATGCCCGCAATTTTCAACCCGTTTTTATACGGTAGCGCTTTGGGGATAAACATTAAAAACGCTGAAATAACGAAAAACAACAACGACACGCCAAACGCAATATTCACAAAAAACAGTGGGCTGTTAGTGGTAGCTTTATGCAACTTAACCATTTTGGCCAGCGGTGCCGGGTAATCTTTCACAGAATACACTACATCACCGGTTTGTTTGTTGTATTGTCCCTGACGGAAGCGGATGGTGTCACCATTGTCATCTTCTACGGCGAAGCCTTTGAGGCGCAGTTGTTCGCCCAGCCCTTCACCACTCAAACCTGTCTCTAACTTGCGCTCATAGGTAGTTTCGAATTTTAGAAATTCAGTATTTCTGAAAATCAGCAAAACTCCGCTCACCGCATACACGGCCATGATGCCGGCAAGAAAAAAACCAATCCAGCGGTGATACTGTCGAAAACTATTATGAAATTTTGGTGAAGCCATGTTCTTCCTCATGATTAAATTTTGGGGTATTTTGCCGAAAAAGCCCGTGTGAATACAGTGAATTAACATTTCTTAACGTTGTGTGCGTTTTACACAAATAAGAAAAAAGCAAACATTAGTGAAAACGGCGCTCAGAAATAAGCAGTAATGTGTCGCGAATTTCATCAACAGAAAGCGGCTTTGTTAAGAAAGCGTTCATACCCGCATTGAAACATGCTTGCCGGTTCTCACTGGTGGTATTGGCGGTCATTGCAATAATAGTGAGTGACTTGTGATCATATCCCAATTCCCGGCGAATTTTCCGTGTAGCCTGAAAACCATCCATTACGTCCATCTCGCAATCCATAAAAACCACATTATAATCCCGGCTTTGTTGCAATTGTTTCACCGCTTCCAGACCATTCACCGCGTAATCCGCGGTTAAATCCAGCTCCGACAGCATCGCCTCCATTACAATGCGGTTGATTTCATTGTCTTCCACTACTAGCACCTTCATGTTGCGAAGCTGAGCAAGCACAACCGGATCAGCTATGCGAAATGGTGTACTGTTGATCGTATCAACAGCTGGAAACTTGACTGAAATAACAAACTCCGAACCGGCGCCGGGATGACTGTGCACATTAATATCACCTTGCATGGATAGGCACAGCTCTTTAACAATCGACAACCCCAATCCAGTGCCCGCATTAGCCTGATTGTCGAACTGCTGAAAGGGTTTAAATATGCGCGAAATTTGCTCGCGGGTCATGCCCTTACCCGTGTCTGCTACACGTGCCACCAACTCAATCATGCTGCCACTGTGTATTGTGGTAATGGTAACCTTGATTTGTCCGCCAAAGGTAAATCGCAGCGCATTATTTAGTACGTTGCTAAAAATTTGCTTTAACCTTACTTCATCTGCATCAACCCAGTCCTGTTTGCAATAATGCGTTTCGAACTCCAGTTGAATTCCTTGCTTCTCACACAGCGGTAAATAAAGAACCTGAAGGTCGCTGAAAACCCTGGCTAACGAAACAGGGGCAGGAGCTAACTGTAATTCACCGCTGTCTATTTTTGAATAATCCAATACATCATTTATGAGCCGGACCAAGGTTTGTGAGCTTTGTAAGGCGATGGCAATCTTGGTTTCGAGAATGTCTTTGTCGAGCCCGGCATGCAGGGTTTGCAACATCCCTGAAATGCCATTTATTGGGGTACGCAGTTCATGACTGACTTTCGCAATTAACTGGCTACGGGCAAGTAGTAAGGCTTCTGCTTCCTGCTTTTTCTCTGCCAGTTGGTTTCGGTTAATTACGTCGGTGTGAATATCCTGAAATGCACCAAAAAGACGAACGCATTGTCCATTTTCAAATTCCGCTTCACCTAAGGCAGCAACCCACTTCTCTTGCCCACTATAGGTTAATAAGCGCACTTCGATATTCCAAGGCGTACCGTTTTCCATGCCCGCCTCTACCGCTGCGAGAATGCGTTCTCTATCGCTACCTTCTTTGTAGAAATCAATAGCGGATTCCAGATTGGGCTCAAAATCGTCCGGTACTTCATGAATAAATCGGGTTTGATCACTCCAGTACACTTTGCCTGATTGCACATCGACTTCCCAAAAACCAATATTTGCCAAACGCTGCATAGAACGCAGGGAATCCAACCGGCGCTTTTTCCACACAAGGCTTTCCTCACGGGATAAGGCAGATTCAATTACCGCCGCAATGGTTTTAATCAGTGCGATATCATCACCACTCAGTACCTGCTGTTGTTTGTCAGTGAATAAAAAAAACAACGTTCTGGGTAGTTTTCCATCACTAAAAATGGGCGCGCCTAAATAGGTGTGAATTGAGAATAAATTGACAAACGGATGTGACGCCACTTTTGACAGTTGACAGTTTTCGTAATAAGTCAATTCACCGCTTTGAATGGGCTTGTTACACAGCACATCCACAACGGGTAAGGTAATCCCGGCCTGAAAGTTCAGCTCAGGCGACTGTTTAATACTCAGCAGGCGGTATAGCGTATGATCAACTTCGTCAATACCACCAAAACCCACAGCATCAGCACTAAAGGTAGTTCTGCACATCTCCAGTAGTTGGTCGATCATCACTGGTGTAGTCAGAGACTTATCCGAGGAAATCTCCAAAATGGATCTATAAATAAGTGGGTTACCGCGCTCAAACTGCATAGGGCTTACCGAAGATAGATCTGAAAGCAGGATCTTATTAACATTTCTGTATCATACCATTTGTGGCAAATTAGCCAATAGCGAAAAAAAATCGTTCTCATTTATCGGTTTTGAAAAATAGTATCCTTGTCCTTCATCACACCCTAACTGTTGTAAAACCTGCCTTTGCTCTTTAGTTTCAATTCCCTCACCTACCAGCTTTAAATTCAATGTCCTGGCAAGGCGAACAATCACATCCACAATGTCCTTTGCTTGTTGGTCTTTGAACATATCATTTACGAACGAACGGTCGATTTTTAGCACATCTAATGGGAATGAGCGCAAGTAATTCAGGCTGGAATAGCCCGTGCCAAAATCATCCAGCGCTATTGATATACCTAAAGCAGAAAGCCGGTTCAATATTTCCCGTGTCTCGGCAAAATCCATCATTAAGGCCGACTCAGTGACTTCCAGCTCTATCAGATTACATGGTAAATCGGCATCGTTCAGCATCGTTTCAATCTGTTCGCAAATATCGCTTTCATGAAATTGCTGCGCCGCAACGTTTACCGCAATCTTCAGATGGTAACCTTTATCGTAAAGTCGCTTCGCCATTTGAATACTTTGCTGCAACACCTGACGGCCAAGCTCATGAATAAGACCTGACTCTTCGGCAAACTCAATAAACCGGTTGGGAAGAATCAGACTTCCGTCATCTGCTGCCAGTCTTACCAGGGCTTCAGCGCTGGTAATCTCACCGCTTGCTAAATTGTATTTTGGCTGATAAAGCACAACAAGCTTGTGTTCTTCCAATGCGCTGCGTAACAATTTCTCGATGCGCACGCGCTCGTTTAACTCCAACTGTAAGTTAGTAGAGAAATAACAATATCGATTCTTTCCGGTGGTTTTGGCCCGATACATCGCGGTATCGGCATGTCGCATCAGCTCTTCTGCACTGGATGAATCCGACGGATAGATACTCACTCCAATACTCACGCCAAGTTTGTGTTCATCACCAGCGACAGAAAACGGCTCCTGCATGGCATCAATGATATTTAATGCGGTGATATCGGTTAAATTTGGCGAGTGCACTTCCGGTAACATCACTACAAACTCATCGCCCCCCACGCGCGCGAGAGTAGTTTTGCTGTCACACAAATGTTCAAGTCTCTGCGCGACTTCAGTAATAATCAGATCACCAACGGAGTGCCCCTTCGCATCGTTCAGGTACTTAAAGTTATCGATATCAATCAACAGTAATGCTACTGATCTGCGGGTTATTTGAACCCGCGAGATACTTTGCAGCACCCTGTCGTGTAACAACATTCGGTTGGGCAATCCGGTTAACTGGTCGTGATTAGCCAAATGGGTCATTTGGGTTGCCAGCGCGATGGATTCAGTTACATCCTGAAACACAATCACGCAACCCAGTAAATTTTGATGTTTGTCACGAATTAGAGCCGCTGAATCTTCAACACGGTACTCTCCCCCCAAACGGCTGGTTAATTTGGCATTTAACGCCATAGCTACCGTGCGCTTCTCTTTTAACGCAATTTCTACCGGGTTGGGTAAAACCTGATTGTTGGAAGCATCAGATAACACCATCACCTCTTTTATATGATGGCCTATTGAGGACGTTTTGTGCCATCCCGTCAGCCGTTGCGCAACGGGATTGATAAAGGTAATTCGTCCATCTGGGTCTGTTGCAATCACCCCGTCAGCTATGGAATTGAGTACCACATTCAAATACTGACGTTCTTCTTCAACCTGGTGCCGGGCTGCTAACACTGCCTGTTCCTGCTTTTTTAACTGCAAGTGATTACTTACTCTTGCTCTACAGAGTGTTAGATCAAACGGTTTGGTTATAAAATCGATGCCCCCAGCTTCCAGTGCCTTGCGCTCTGTATCGTAGTCCTGATGCGACGTAATAAAGATGATGGCTGGTGTTCTGATAAACGCGTGAGTCTTGATTCTGCGGCACACTTCGAATCCACTTACATCAGGTAGCTCAATGTCCAGCAATACAATATCCGGCTGACGCACCGCAACCAATGCCAATCCTTCGCTGCCACTGCCTGCTGTCTCAATATTTGCCAAGTCAGCCAAGCCACTCTCCAGAATAGCCAGCGAACCGGGGTCATCATCAATTACAACGATGTTAAGTGACTTTTCCATTTACCTGCCCAAAGACTATGCCTTTATGTAACCAGCCCCAACATGTGTACCTACTCACATTCAGATTATTGCGTCACTCAGGGGGATTAAATTACCGCTCAACTTGTTAATTACAGGTTAAAACTAAAATCAACGCCTATACTGGTAAACAGCTTCTCTTTTCAGGTTTTGCTACTTGTTCTGTGATAGCCCCACAATAAAGTCATGAGCTATCACACAGTAATGATTATGCGTCTTAGAATGAGTATAGGAGAAAGCCGGGGTTACACTATTTTTTAGTCAATTTTATTTTGGCAGGTGTAAATTGAGCAGTGTGAAATACAATTCGATGTGGTTGCTGGCGTTATTTGCTCTGATAACGAGTGTGTCCTACATGCACGAAAGATACATTGAGCGCGAGGCATTTACCGACCTTGCCATGCAGCACCAGGTAAACCTGCGTGAGATTAAATCGGATATAACCAGCAGGCTGAATGATTCTGTTAATGCTATCTACTTTCTTTATTCTACGCCGCCAATCAGCGGCTTAGTGAGGGCAGCCGAAGACCCAGAACGCATAGACCGGCATGATAACACCAGCTTTGACGGCTGGCGGTACCGGCTGGAAACGATCTTTGTAGCCTTTTTAAAAAACAATGAGCAATACTCACAAGTCCGATTAATTTATGCAGATTCGGGTGAGGAGTTTATCAGGGTAGACAGAGTCAGAGGCGACGTGCGTACTATTGGCGCACAAATGCTTCAGGACAAGAGTGGCAGAGACTATATAAAGGTCGCCAGACAACTCAAACGCGAACAATTGTATATTTCTGGTATAAACCTCAATCGCGAGCACGATGAACTGAGCATGCCCTATGAGCCCACCGTGCGCTTTATTCTTCCAGTATATTCAGAGCAAGGCGAGCTGCTTGCCTTTCTGGTGCTTAACAAGAACCTCAACGTGCTGTTTAGTTCAGCCGAAGCATTGGTCGTTCCCGGTCAGCACCTTGTCTATAGCGATGCGGATGGATTTTTTCTGAATCACTTCAACCAGGCCCTGTATTTTACCAAGGACTTAGCACCAGAGAAAACCTATAACGCTGTTTACACAGATAACGTATTACTCCCCAACAAACTGAGACGGGTTACCAATAAGGCTGATCCGAGTGAGCAATACTACGTGTCGAGCGAGAGCATTATGGTGCCGTCAGGACATGAAGCTTATCCGCTCACAATATCAATATTTAGCGACAATACCTGGCTGTCGTCGTTTCTTTGGGACCGTCGCTTAACCTTTTATTCTGGCACAGGGTTAATTTTACTGATATTTCTGTTAGCACTAACGATATTAAACCGCTCCGCCAGCAAAAATCGCAAACTGGCTGAAGCAAGAGCAGAAGCGCAGGCTGTTGTAACGGGGGCAACTGATGCAATTATTACGCTTGATACAACCGGCGCTATAACGTCGTGTAACTTCGCTGCAGAAAAAATGCTCGGTACAGACAAAGGTCAGTTAGTAGGTGAAACGCTGCATGATTACTTTAACCCGTTTACCGAAACCCCTATCGAAGTCATTCTGAACAATGAAGATGCGGATATTGACATTGTCTGGCGAAAACAGCAGGAAGATATTCACTACCACTGCAGTAAATGCGTTATTAAACAAACAAAGGGCGTCTCGGCATTGGCCTTGTTTTTCCGTGACATTACTCAGGACATCCGGGCCAAAGAAGAAGCAGCCAATATCAACCAAATACTGGAAAGCAAGATAGCCCAGCGTACCCAGGAACTCGAATTAGCGCGCAACGAGGCAGTTGAAAGCAGTAAAGTAAAAAGCCAGTTTATCTCTAATATTAGTCATGAAATGCGCACGCCACTCAATGGCATACTTGGCGCACTCACCATGTTGCAGCGTCAGAAACTGCAACCTGAAACTTCAAAATTTATCAATATGGCAGCGATCAGCGCATCTAACTTAACCACACTGATCAATGACATTCTGGACTTATCGAAAATTGAAGCCGGTAAGCTGGATCTAGAATGCAAAGCATTTAATCCTGAAACTCTGGTTAACAGCCAGATTATTCCTCATGCAATGAAAGCCGCCGAAAAGGGGCTGGAGTTTTACCTGGATACATCGGCTATTCGTTTTCGGGAGTTCAATAGTGATCCCCATCGCATCGCGCAAATCCTCAATAATATTATTGGCAACGCAATTAAATTTACTGAATCAGGTTCAGTAACGGTAACGGTTACCTCTAAGATAACAAACCAAAATGGTCTGTTGACCGTCTCTGTTACCGATACGGGAATTGGGATCGAAAAAAGTAAAATCCCCAGGTTGTTTAACGCTTTTCAGCAAGCGAATAGCCAGATATCAACTCGTTATGGCGGCACTGGATTAGGTTTAATGATCTGCAAACAACTGGTTAATTTGCTGGGTGGTAATATTGCTTTGTCTTCTGCGCAACACAAAGGCACAACGGTTGATATTACGCTGTCATCCAGCGACTGGACTGAATTCGATAACGCTGAACTTACGCTGTTTCGTGGTGCGGTATTTGGTATATTCGCCAGTTCAACGCAGTCGGCTTCTATTATCGCGAAAACGGTACAGAATTTAGAAGGCACTTCACGCATTTTTTCAATGGACGAATTGCCAACAACAGCCGACAACTTGCCTGCCAATATAATCATTGATTTACCCTTGACGCAGGCAGAAGAACTTTGCCATCAATTACAGGCACTTAAGGCATCCGTACAATTGTTTGTTCTGCGCCAGTTCACCCAACCCGCTAGCATGCAAAGCGAATCAATTCACTATCTCACCAAACCGCTTATGCGAAATGAATTAATTGCCAAAGTGCTAAAAGTGCCAGAACATCAGGCGGGTTTTGGCTACGAAAACGGGTATCATTCCAGAACAGATGATATTAAATTACAGGATGAGAATTTACGCATTCTGGCAACTA
>NZ_JBLBUE010000083.1:0-15159 GCF_047290655.1 Alteromonas sp. AMM-1
GCGCGACAGCCCGAAAAACACCGCAGACATGATTAACTCAGCCGCAACCAACTGACCAATTGAGAGCTGTCCGATTACCACCAGATACCCGCCTATACCCAGTAGCGAGGCGCTGGCTACAGCGTACAGCAGCAGAAAGGTAACGGCTTGCCTAAAGGTAAAGTGAAAGTGTGCTTTGTGCTTTTTAACATAGGATGCAATGTAGTGCTCGGTATTGCGACCCGCATAATCCAAATGATCAGCTGACTTAAAAAATTCATGGGCACTGGCCATATCGTTCAACCATTTTGCCGAATCATACTTCGACTGTGATAATTTAACCGCGGTGCGCTTGGCCTGGTTACCCCATAATTTCCAGATCGCATACATCATAAGTATGATCAGCAGGTTAAACATCAGCAAAAAGGGATGGTAAAACGACACCAGTGTGAAACCCACCACCAGTTGAAGAACCAGCGCAAAACCGTCTACCATGAGCGACGGCACGTTTTTCTGAAACGTCATAATATCGAAGTAACGCTGTGTAATAGTGGTGTTGCGCTGACCATCAAAGAAACTCTGTGGAGCCATCATAGTTTTGGCTGCAAGTTGTGACATTAACCGCGCATATACTTTTCGCTCGTAATGCTCCATCACCCGCATTCGCATCGCACTTAGCAAGCCAGAAATCACTAACGTAAACAGCAATACCAAAGACAAGATAACCACCGCCCGTACTGAGCCGATATTGGCAATACTGTTTATCAGCGTCTGAACTGCAATGGGCACCGCTAGTGTAAGAAAGCTGATTGCAACACCGTAGGCTATGGCAACATTGAAAAAGCCAAGTTCAGGTTTGAGTAACGCGACCAGGTGCTGCTTTATTGCTCGTAAATCAATGGATTTTTCCATTTGAATGATTTCACTCCATATCACAATGAGTTGCTACTTTACCTAAACAACAAGTAAGATAAAAACTGATATTTCCTTACTTGTTCATCGAATAATTCTACGTTATGTATAATCTTAACTTTCGTCACCTCTATTATTTTTATCTGGTTGCAAGAGAAGGCAATATTGTAAACGCTGCCAAACTTTTGCATGTAACGCCGCAAACGGTAAGCGGGCAGCTAACTACCTTTGAATCACAAATTGGCTGCCAGTTGTTCGACCGCATCAATAAGCGCTTGTATCTAAACAGCAAAGGCAAGGCAGTGTTTGAACATGCAAGTGAAATATTCCATCGAGGCAATTTGCTTACCGACATCATTCGCAACGATCACGAAGCAAGCCAGCAATCGTTTACCATAGGGATCACTGATGCTATTCCCAAGGTACTGGCTTATGATTTTTTTGCCAATACCATGCGTGAATATCCACACATAAAATTTCAGTTCAGGGAAGGCAGCTTTGATACGTTGCTGAGCGAGCTGGCAGTCAACCACATCGATTTGGTTATTGCCGATCGCGGCATTGCGCCGGGTACCCAGGTGAGCGCCAACAGTTATTTTTTAGGGGAGTCTCATCTGGCCTTTTTCTCTTCCGACCCCGATATAGCCAAAGGAGCCGGATTTCCAGCTTGTCTTGATAATCGAAATTTATTGCTTCCGGGAATCAAATCAGGCATCACTCTGGGCCTGACAACCTGGTTCGAAAGCCAGCACATCTTTCCCCATGTCGTAGCCGAGTTCGACGACAGCGCTTTACTGAAATTATTTGGTAGCGAAGGTTTTGGTGTTTTCTGCGCGCCGTCAGCAATAGCAGAACATGTAGAGCAACAATACCAGGTAATAAAGTGTGGTGAAGTACCTGAAATAAAAGAACGCTTTTATGCCCTCACCGGTAAGAGCCAGGCACAGCATGGAATTGTAAAAGCGGTATTGAACGAGGCAAGAGCGCTGCTGGTGTGATGAAACGCTGTCTACACAGGCTCTTGAAAATAAGTCAAAAGCGTTAAATAATCGTTAAACGACATGGAATGTTAAGTTAGGCAGTTTTAGCTGTGCGCTTCGTGTTGTATTTATAACAACAAGAGAAGCCCTGAATGAAAAAAGCCGCCTTTTGCCTGCTACTCTGCCTTGCATATCCTGCTGCACAAGCGGAATCCTGCATGGAAATGTCTGCCAGTGTCAGTGCAGACTATATCAATGAAATCGAGTCCATCCTTAACGACTACAAGTCAAATTTACAGTCGGTGAAAGAAGACTATCTTGTCGTTCAGGCAGATCCCACTGTTAGTTTTGAAATGTTGGTAGATGTATGGCAGGCCCACCATGACTACACCCGCCAGTACAATTTTTATGTAGAAGAGCGCCCTAATACGTTCAGCACTGCTTATCAGTCTGAAAAATGGCAGAAGTTTTGTGAAGATAACTCACTTGAGAGTATAGCTGAGGCCAATGCAGAGAAATTCGAGAAGATAACTGACGAGATTATTGTCAGTCTTGAAAAGCGCGTAGTACTGGAATCTCTTGAGCCTGACGAAGGGCTTGCCGCCATTGCCGCTTATTCCCATGGAGTAGCACCACAAATCACACTGAAAAGTGAGCGATTTTTGGGTGGTTTAATCCGGATTGGTCCTTTGTTTCACAGCCAGCATTTCGAATTAATGAAATTAAAACAGGGCAAATATATCTGGGACCGGGTAAAACTGGGCTGGTCATCTAATGGCACAGCGCCCGTTTATACCTATTTTGATTTTGCCGACAGGGAGTTAAATTTTGAAGTAAACCCTGGGCACTTGAATTTTACCGGCGTATTTGAATTTGATCGCTTGGGAGACAAAGCGGGTGCTGATTTACTCGACCGCCCAGCAATTGTGCTGCAATCCCTGGAACAACAATATCCTTATTTACTTAAACGCCTGGCCTGGTACAACGCCCTGGCTCCCGACGATCCATTTTTAAATTTCTATTACACCAAACGCTACGGCAAGGAGTCAGCCGAATGAAAGCGCAGACCCTGATATTACTTTTTGCTCTCTTTACGGCGCTAGCCACACAAGCAGACGATACACTGGACGTAAAGGACTTTCATCTCAGACCCGCCGTTGAAACGGCCAAACTTAATCCCAGTGGCAACTTAATTGCCTACGAGAAATTTGGCGATGTGTTTGTAGGCAATGAACATGTACCATTCAGCAAAATTTACGGTGTAAATAACTGGCATAAAATTCACACCGTGAGTTGGATATCCGATTCGATTTTAGCGATCCAGACACGCAATAATGGCAGCGGAAAAATTGGCTCCCACTTTTTTGACCTGCTGATTCAGGAACATGACATTAAGGTGGTTAGAAAAGACTATATCGATAATCAGGGATACATTGTAGACAGGTTACCGATGTCGCCGGAAAACATTTATTTCGGTCAGTATCGGTGGAATGATGATGGTCATGTGTATGCAGACGTACACAAAGTACCGCTGTTTTCCGAAACCCCCTATCGCTTTAATAAAAACCAAAAGTTAAACAGCAACAGTGGCAAAATAATTGAGTGGATAACCGATCAAAGCAGCCTCTTGCAGGTAGGAATGAGCTATGAAGACAACCTGCCCCATCTGTGGGGCCGCAAAAGTAAGCGTTCCAATAAAATGGAGCTTATCTGGACGGGCAACGCCGATACCTATTTCAATGTGTACGGTGTAGATCCAATAAAACGTCATATTTGGGTAATTACCGATTTTGAACGCGACCGTCGCGCTGCGGTAGTGTTTGATTTAGAAACAGCCACTGTAAATGAAGTGCTTTATGAACACCCTAACCGCGACGTTAATGGCATCGTAATGGACGCCAACGGTGAAAAACCACTGGCAGTTACCTTCATAGACAAAGGGCGGTTGGATTATTACTTTCTGAATGATGAAGCCAATGCTGTGCTAGCCAATGTGAAGCAGCATGCGCCGGCGTTTACTTATGCAGTGTACGATACCTCTCCGGATTTCGCCTCCATGCTGGTTGTAAAATTCGGTCAGTCTGAGCCTGGCGTAATTATGCATTGCAAACAACAGGGAACAGATTGCAGCCCATTGGTAGACTTGTATCCATGGCTGGACCATGTACAGCTGTCTACAATGAAAGTACTGCAAACTCCCACTACCGGCGATTTAAACGTGGAATCGTTTATCTCATTCCCAGCCAATGCCGATTTGAACACAACAGCGACACTACCACTGGTGATTATGCCCCACGGTGGGCCAATTGGCATTTATGATGCGCCCTTTTTCAGCAGTGACGTGGAGTGGCTGGCATACAACGGCTATGCCGTTTTACGCGTGAACTACCGCGGTTCAGGTGGATACGGGCGAAACTTTGAAGAAAGTGGAATGCAACAATGGGGTCGAGCAATAGAACGTGATATCAATGCGGCGGTTGAGGATGTACTGAAAAAATACCCCGTTTTAAA
Organism: Alteromonas sp. AMM-1; assembly: GCF_047290655.1. Lineage (NCBI taxonomy): Bacteria > Pseudomonadati > Pseudomonadota > Gammaproteobacteria > Alteromonadales > Alteromonadaceae > Alteromonas > Alteromonas sp. AMM-1. The sequence goes on from NZ_JBLBUE010000083.1 coordinate 4,383, forward strand.
TGCAAACCGGATGTGTCTATTCGGTGCCAGTTATGGCGGCTATTCATCCATTATGGGTGTTATCCAGCATCCCGATAAATACAAATGCGCAGTGTCGTTTGCTGGCGTTACCGATTTACCCCTGCTTTTTAACAAGCGTTCAGTTCAGAACAACGAAACGCTCACACAAATACTGAAAGAAATGATTGGCGACCCTGCATCGCAAATGACCGAACTGATGGCCTATTCACCCGTTTACAATGCCGACAAAGTTGAGCGTCCGGTGTTGTTGATCCATGGTACCAAAGACTCGATTGTGGATATTGAGCACAGTTGGCGATTATCCCGAATGCTCTCATTTTACAATAAACCTCACGAACTTAAGATTATGCGCGGCGCAGAACATTCTTTCGACACAACCGGTGAGGTAAAGATTATGTATGATTGGGTGATGCCATTTTTGGCTGAGCATCTCAAAGAAGAAGTTCCGCCAACAGAAACAACTTCAGTTAAAACACAATAGAATTGCTCAATTTAGTTAACGGACCTGGTCGGTGATAATTGACTGGTTGCACGGTTGGTTGCTCAAAGAAAGATTCTCTCGCCCATTGGGCAGCCTTTGGCTTTGCAAAGCGGCTATGCTGCCGTTTTGTCGCCCCTTATGCCCTGAACCCAGACCACTGATGTAGATGACCTGTTAGTCTGTCATAAAGTGGGATCTTGTAAAATTAAGCGGGAATAACTGGGAAGCCTTTGTTGGCGTGGCTTGCAAAGAAATTGGTCGCGACGACTTTGAAAGACAGTTAAACCACTCAGTTTGGCAACGTTAAGAATTTCACTGAATTTACCGTCCGATTAGATTGGCAAATTGCCCTGGTATTTCAACCAAGCATTAAAAGTGGCTCAAAAGTAGTTTAAATAAGGGTTGTAGGCAATTTAAACAGTGGGAAATTGGACAGATTAGCAGATTCCCTAATTTCTCACTTTCGGTTGTAAGTGAGATCTTAAGATCTCACTTTTTCTGCGTAAGTGAGATCTTTCTTAGAGGGTATTTGTAACCGATTTTATACGGCCAATTACAGTAATCTCTTTTTTAAGTTCTTCTGATAGCTCTTGGGCTGGATATGTTGGATTGTCAGTTACCAGGATAATGGCTCCTTTTAGTGAAGACTGAACCCTGCGCAATATTGAAAGTGATGCTTCGCTTTTACCCGTACCGTAGCTAAACCCATATATCGCCCCTGGGGACAATTTAGTGTCCTTGTGATCCACAGTGCAAAGCGCCCCTTTTTTTATGGTCGGTTCCATCGCATCGTCTTCAACCTTTAGGGATGGAAAACTTTGATAGATTTCAGCTTGGCTTTTTACTTCCGCGAATTCGAGAGCACCCTTTTCACCCTGGTTATTTAAATAGCTGAAGCGATCAGACTGATTATCAAATTGCAGAACTTGGTCAATGTTGTTCAACAAATGGTTTTTCTCAATTTTGGGAAACTGTAAATCTGATAATCCGGTTTTCAGACGCTGGCGAACCAACTCGCGAAAAGAAAAATTTGTGACCACGGATAGTGCATATAAATAGTCGAGTTCAGGCAATCTATCCTTCTCATATGCCTTAATCGTATTTTCATGCCATGGATACTTACTGGCCATATCTTTCCTACTGATTTTTTCTTCTCTGATTTCTTTAATCCAGGTACAGAAAGATTCTTTGTTCATACGTAAGCCAACTTTAATCATTTAAAAATCAAAAACATAAAAACACAAAGACACAAAAGTGTCTTTGTGCAGTTTACTATAGACATTTTTATGTCTTATTATGAGTGCAACTGCACAATAAAAGGACTCAAAAATGTCTCACACAGATTTGCATCCAGCTGATAATGATTGGCATCCAGCTGACATTATTGCAGCAATCAGAAAACAGGAGCTAACACTTACAGAGTTAGCCATTCAAAACGGCCTGCCTAACAGGGCTTGTCAAACGGCTATAAGAAAGCCCCACAAAAAGGCTGAAGAGGTTATTGCCTCTCAGCTCGGGCTGCATCCAATGCAAATCTGGCCATCAAGATACCACTCCAATGGAAAGCGTAAACGCTTCTTGCATTCTCAAATGGTAGCAGAGAAACACGACGTATACACACAAACGTGTGCATTCTCAAAACCAAAAGAGACACAAAAGTGTCTTTCAAGCATGAGTAACAAATAATGGAATACTTCACTGCCAAAGAAATTGCTGAGGCAATGGGTAAATCCAAAAGAACCATTACTCTGCGAGCAAATCGGGAAGAATGGTCCTTTGTTAGCCTGGAGGGCCGTGGTGGATTGATACCTCATTACCACGCCGACAAGTTGCCCTCAGACATTCAGCTGAAATTACGTGAAACTCAAGGTGCGCGTGATGATATCGAAAATCGCGCATTTCATGCTGCAGAATTCTATCGTGATGTAGAAACCAAACGCACTCAAAGAGACGTTGAACTTAAGCGTAATTCATTATTAACCGCACCTTTGAATCTTGAAGGTAACAAACGTGCGTCAGTTACTCTCGCCATTTTGAAGTTAGCAGAAGCCAGTATTAACGAGAATATTGGTAAAACTGCAAGTTGGAACAGCTTTGTTGAACTCTACAACAAACGCGAGTTGGATTTTGATGACTCCACTTACCAGATAAAGCCGCACCTCAGCTTAAGAACCCTGCTTCGCTGGGAGAAAGCATACAGTGAGAAAGGTGTAGCTGGGATAACTCCCAAATACGGTAAAACTAAAGGAAAAGGGATTATTGATAGCTGCTCGGAAATGAGCCGCTTCTGTGTCGCATTAATTCATGAGTTCCCACATGTAAAAGGAGAAAGGCTTGCCGAATTCCTTCAAATGGAATTTGAAGGTAAGTATGAACTCCCTTCCCCGTCAACTTGCCGCAAGTGGTTAAAAACGTGGAAGCAGGAAAATCACGTCACTTTTATGTCATTGGTAGACGCAAGCGGATGGCAAAACAAGATGATGGTGGCTTTTGGTAGCAGAAGTGCTGTAGTCGAACGCATTAACCAATTGTGGGAATTCGACAGCACTCCGTCAGATGTCAATTGTAACAATGGTCGCCACTCGATTATTGGCGTTATTGATGTGTTTACACGCCGTGTAAAAGTAGTTTTAAAGCCCACTTCAAACGCGGAGGGTATAGCCCTTCTAATTCGCAACACGATCCTTGATTGGGGCATTCCTGAAGTTGCTAAAACAGATAATGGTAAAGATTACCTGTCTGCCCACATCCTGGCTATCTGGGATGCACTGGAAATACATAACCATATAACCAACCCCTACAGTGGTTGGGAGAAGCCTTTTATAGAGCGCTTCTTCAGAACATTCAGCCACGGCATTGCAGAGATGCTATCAGGTTACATTGGCCACAATGTAAGTGATCGGGAAAAACTTAGCGCTCGCTTAAGTTTTGCTAAACGTCTGATTGAGCGTCGCGAAAAGGGCGCAGAAAACGTAGCTATCGATGTTTCTCTATCATCGGACGAACTTGAAGCTTTTATTAATAGCTGGATAGACAACCATTACGACCACACCTACCACAGTGAGCTGGGCTGTACGCCATTTGAAAAATTCAGCCAACACAGACAAACCATTAAGCGTTTAGATAATGAACGAGTGCTGGACATGCTGTTGGCACCCGTTCCCAGCCAAAATGGCAACAGAACTGTTGGTAAAGAAGGGATAAGCGTTGGCGGCATCGATTATATACATGCTGAACTTGGCGCATTCGTTGGAGAGCGAGTGCACTGTAAACACAACCCAAAAGACATTGGCAAAATCTACGTATTCAACCCTGTAACAGGGGGCTTCATTTGCGAGGCATTTAATCCTGAGTTAGCAGGCAACGAAATTACGATGCAACACGCTATCGAAGCTAAGCGAATCCAAAAAGCAAAGCTGCGTGAAGAACGTGATGCTATCAAACGTGCCAGTAAAGAATATGACGTAAGCAATGTAGCAATGAAATTCCTGCAGTACCGGGAATCTCAGAATAAAGGCTTAACGGCTTTTCCGAAGCCTTCTGAGCAATACACGTCAAGCTCCACTGAATCCATTGAAAATGGCACTCAGAAAACCGAGGGCTATACGCCTGAGCAGAAAGATGAGTTGGCACGCCGCCGTGACGAACTCAACGCCATTGAGGCGATCCGCAATGGCAGCGGCCCAACCTACAAAAACGAGCACGAAAAGGCTCGCCACTACACCCAACTGAAATTAGATGGCCTGTTAGGCCCCACCGAAAAAGCCTGGCTACATCAGTACCGTCGCGACAACCGCCGCGCCGCTCAGATGTTAGACAAGTTATTTAACCAAACCGAAAGCAAAGGAAAGTGACATGAGAGCAATTACCGCTAAAACCAAAAACGTGATGGCTGCATTTGATGCATACCAAACCGTTGAACAAGCCGCTCAGGAAGGCTCGCCAGCTATGGCATTGTTTTCCGGACAGGCAGGTCTGGGTAAAACCACAGCAGGCGCATATCTGTTCGTAAATGCCGATGGCATCCTGGTTCGTTGCCTGAAAAGTGACACCATGGGGACCTTGCTGGAGCGCTTAGCCCAGGACTTAGGGTTAGACAAGCGTCAGCGCAAAGCTGACATGATTAACTTCATTGTTAAAGAGTTAGCCTTAACCGGCAAGCCATTATTCATCGACGAAGCTGATTACCTGGCCGACAAAACCGAAGTGCTCGAAACCATTCGAGACATTTACGATCTTGCTTGTGTGCCCATTGTATTAATTGGTTACGAGCACCTGCCAAAGAAAATCAAACGCCTGCCACAGCTTTTCGGGCGCATTAGCCAACACGTTCAGTTTCAAAAGGCTGATGAAGAAGACATTGCCATTATGGCAACGGAGCTGGTGGAACACACCACCATTGAACCAGATCTGCTGAAAGACCTTTTAGACACCTCTCGTGGCAACTTCAGGCGCATTACTACCGGGCTTGCCAGTATTGAAAAATTCGCGAAATCAAATGGCCTGAAAACCATTGATGCCAGCCAGTGGGCTGGGCGTGAATTCTTTCCTGTAGCGGAGCTTTAAGGATGCGAGAAACCCTCAGCCAGCGTAGCTGGGAGTGGATCAAACAACAGCCAGACTTTCATAGTCATGAGCTGGCAAAAGAAATGGATGTCTCGTTACACCAGGCGCAAATGGTAATTGACCACCTGAAAACGCTTGGTGCGGTAGAAACAATTAACAGTAAGGCAAAGCCGGTCGTTTACGCCAAAGTTGCACGCGCCAAGCCGCATTTACCGGGGAAAAACCCTACCAGCCCACAGCCAGGCTCAATCCGTCAACGGATTTGGCAATCAATGCGGTATCTGGAGACGTTTACCATCCCTGAGGTTATGGGGCTTGCCGAATGCAGTAAAACCAGTGTGGAGCGCTACCTCACTGACCTGTGTCGTTATGAATATGTAGTGAAAATTGGTTCATTTAACAAGCGTGCGCCAATGGCCAAGCGCAAGGGATGGCACAACCGCTACCGTTTGTTTAACAACACCGGGCACAAGTATCCAGTTGCCCGCAAGGAAGGGCTTTACGACCAGAACCTGAAGCGGTTGATAGAACGACCTGAAACCGCTGAGTGAGGATTTATGGATTGGTATGAATTGCTATCAAGCAAAGTAACAGAGTTGGGCCGCCGTCAGGTGGAGTTGGATACGGGGTTAAGTAAAACCACGTTGTCGCAGGTACTTAACGAAAAGTACCCAGGCAACATCGGCAACATTGAACAAAAAGTGTTAGCCGCCTATGCCAACTTAACTATGACCTGTCCTGTACTGGGTTTAATACCGGTTAAACGGTGTTTAAACGAGCAAATTAAACCATTTAGTCACAGTAACCCGCAGCGAGTCAGGCTCTACAGAGCCTGCCAAACCTGCCCCCATAGGAGCAAGCAATGAACAAACACAACATTGCCTTTAAATCCAAAGTTGATAAGGCGGCATTGGCAATGCGCCACCTTATCCAGAATGGCTGCGCAATCATTAGTTTGAATATCGCTAATGGCGCAACAGTAATTGAAATTCTGCCACCGCTTAACAACAAAGTGCGTGGCCATGTGATTTCAATAAACAACACGCACCGAGGCAGATTCAACCTGATTGCAACACGCATTCACGGTTGCACTGTGAAGTGGCAGGTATCGAACGCAGACACTAAAGCGAAGGAGCTAAGCGCATGAAAAACATTAACGAGTTGTACGGGTTAACCAAAATCAACGCCCCTGTTGGTTTTATGGAAGACGGCGACGGCAACCTGATCCGCAAAGACCGCATTAAGCCAATTGAAATTGAGCGTGATCAGCTGGCGCGAGATCTTTTCACCAACGCGGTACTAGTTCACGACGAACTACAGGCATTTGCCAACTCACTGCGCAACAGCGTAGCTGAGTTCGTAACGCACGCTCTCTCTGAATACGACAAAAAGCTGGGTGGCACGAAAGGAAATGTAACGCTGTACAGCTTCGACCGTCGCATAAAGATTGAACGCAGCCGCCAGGACCGCATTTGCTTTAACCAGAACCTGGTAGCAGCAAAAGCGTTAATCGACGACTGCATTAAACGCTGGAGTAAAGGTAGCAACAAAAATCTGCAAGCCATTGTGCAAGGCGCATTCAAAACCGATAAGCAAGGCCGCTTTAGTGCCGCTCGGGTGCTGAGCCTGCGTAAACACAACATCGACGACCCACAGTGGCAACAGGCTATGAAAGCCCTTGCAGACGCCATTGAAGTTGACAGTAGCGCCGAATATTACCGCGTGTACTGGCGTGACGAAAAAGGCACCTATCACCAACTGGCATTAGACATGGCCAATATCACCACTGAACTAAAACCGGAGACAGCCAATGAGCAAACAACCGAAGTTGCTTAACCGCACCGTTATTGGAAGTAAACACGATTTGATGGCAGCCATTGCAGAGCTACCAGGCGATCTGGACGGACTCGAAGAAGATTACGTGATGAACGTGTATCACGACGAGAGCACCAACGAAAAATGGCTGGAGATAGAGCCAGCAAATTAAGCGCCCTGCAAAGGGCCTTAACCCAAGCCTTGTAATAACAGGGCTTGGCTTAAGGAAACCAAGGAGACCCGAAATGAAGCGACTATCACTACTTTTACTCTGCCTGAGCGCCTGTGTACTTGCGCTGACTTCAGGCTCTCCACTTTTAGCTCTGTTCTTTGCATGGGCGGCGGCCGCAATTCTAATTCAGGCTTTTCTGCAAGGTGCTAACCAGTAACGAGGTCAACATGAAACAGATACTTCTTCAGCGATTAAAAGACCTGGGCATTGATCCTGCGGTAATAGAACAGGCGGTTTGTCCCGAATGCAACACACAGCGTCCTAATTGTCACTACAACACAATTTCGGGCCGCTTCTGCGTGCATTGCGACAACTGCCTGCAAAACGGTATTGCTGACTCATTTGAACACGCTATGTCCCAATTTTTAACTTTGGAGAAGCCAGCATGTCTGCCAAAAACAGCTTAATTACCAAAATTCATGTAGCCAAAAACCAACTGGCCATGTCGGAAGACAGCTACCGCGAACTGTTGAATCGGATCACCGGCCAGCAAAGCTGCGCACAAATGAATATTACCCAGCTGCAATCGGTTTTAGATGAAATGGTGCTGAAAGGTTTTAAGGCTATCAGCAAGCCAGGAACGCGCCGCATGTCTCCAAAATCGAAAGGCGCTGATGTAGATAAAATTCGCGCTATCTGGATCACCATGCACAAACACGGTTTTGTACGCGATAGCTCAGAAGCTGCGCTGGATTCATACGTTAAGCGCATGACTACCAAATTAAATAACGGGGTTGGAATAGATCATGTTGGCTGGCTCAAAGACGAAAACACCGTAAAAGTACTGGAGTCGATGAAACGTTGGCACCGCCGCCTGATGGCTACACAGTTAACTCAACAAGGTTTAACCCACCTAAACGGCCACCGTAAAAGCTGGCCTACGGCCAAAGCGCCCTACGATTACGTGGTAGCTGCATACGAGGGCCAATTGCTGTGAACGACCAGAACCAGTTTGATTTTGACTCTGATTTCGAGCAGCTGCTGGAGCATTTGCCAGAACTCACCAGTGATCGTGAACTAGCTATGTCGCGCTACAAAGAGCACCTTTGGGCATTGGTACTGCTATGCGAACGCCGGTTAAAAGAAGCAGGGGTATCCGCTGAAAAATCATACCAGGTAAGTTGTGCCCTAATTGCCGAAATCGCCCATTACCAGGGCGGTGAGTGCCGGTACCTGCCACGCGGCGACAAGCTGAAGCAGGAATTGCGCGACATTCACATGTTTCGCTTATGGCATAACCACAGCTGGCCTGTAGAACGCATCCATAAAGAGTACTGCCCTAGCCTGAATCAAATTCAGGTTTACAAGATCCTGCGCACAAAGCGTCATGAGTATCGCCGCAAGATTCAGCCAAAGCTTATTTAACAACAAGTGAAGGAACAGGTATGAAAGGTCCACAGCCACCAAACCCCGATATCGACATTGGACTAGCTGCACTATGTAAGTACGCAGAATACGGCCAAACACTAACCCATCAGGAAATTGCTGATGTGTGCGGCTGTACAAGAAGCTTTATTTACAAAATTGAACAGAAGGCACTGCGAAAGTTTCGCCATCTTGCTGCAAAGCGTTTCCTGTACGAATTTTTAGAAGACTAACGAGGCTCACCATGCTTGAACACGTTCATCCCGATTATGAACCAGAAGACCTGCTTGCATACGACTGTGCAAACGAATCGCCCTTATTCAGCGAGCTGGTTAACTCACTTGCCGAGGATATGTCCTGCCCATCTACTACAAACTCAAAAACGTGGCTTGGCACCCTGCTTATTGCCGGTAAAGAGTGCCAGGTTCAACTGGTTGTGACATCCGATGAAATGATTGATGAGGGGTGATGATGAAATACTTAGTACCAGCTTTGGTCTATCTATCTTTTTTTGGGTTGATTGGTTTCGTCTGTTTTTTAACTGGTTCTCCTTGGCCATTACTTGCTTTGTTTTTTATGCCGAGGTGGGTTTCAGATGAGGAAAGAAAAGATGAGCAACCAACCGAGCTATAAAAGCGAAATCGACATTGGATTGGATATTTTGTGCATATTGGCAACAGACGGCCAAACCCTTTCTGCGCCGGATATTGCTGATGTGTGCGGCTGCTCTACCCAACGCATCTATGAAATTCAGCAAAGTGCATTAAACAAAGCCCGACGAATTGCAAACCGTTTAAACCTAATCGATTACTACAACGATTTATAAGGGAACACCATGCTACACATACTCACACAGGCCAGTCTGTCAGAAGCAGACTTTAATGAACGAATCGAATTCGTTATTGATTGATTTATAGCAAAGCGCATGATCACAATGGTGTATGCAGATGGCGGCAATGGTAAAAGCTGGCTGGCCTTTGCTCTGGCAAAGTACGCTGCACTGCGAATGAACCAGGTTTTCTACTTAGACTTCGACAACCCGCTAAGTGTGCTGAAAGAACGCAACGTAAACGAGCTGCTGATCGCAAGCCATCGAAACCTGCATTACGTGCAACGCAGCAAGTGCGAACTGGAGCCATTTGAATTGCTAAGAGCGCTATCAGACAGCGCCACAGCACACCAGTTTGAAAACATGTTTTTTGTTATAGATAGCCTTCGTGATTTCGCTGATGTAAATAACGACGCCAAAATAGGCGCAGTAATGAACATGCTGAAGAATATTCGCGAGGCTGGCGGCACAGTATTTATTCTGGGACACAGCAATAAAGATGGCCGCAACTACCAGGGCAGCAATGCCATACGCAACTCAATAGACAACATGTACCGCCTTAAAAAGCGTGAATTGAACGGCAGTGATTCAGTGGGTGTCATTCTGGAAGTTAAAAAGGAACGAGCAGCTATTTTAGATAAAGCGTTCGACATTAACCCCAACACACTCATTCTGTCTGAAGTAGACTTAATCGAAGCGCAGGCCACAGAGCAGGATCTTGAGTTTGTAAACTTCATTAAAAGCATATTGCTTCAAGACAACCAGCTAAATAAAACCGACCTGCTCAATAAAGCCGGTTTTGCAAAAGATGATAAATCGGCACGCGCCAGACTGGATAAGTACGATGGAATTTACTGGCAAAGTACTAAGCGCCACACTCGAATCATCTACCAATTATTAAACAACTGAGGAACAGCCATGAACGAAATTGTTAAGCAACGCCACGAAATCTTATCTCTTCTGTATTCTGCAAGACAAGTAGAGAAACGCTTGAAGCCTGGATACCTCACTGAGTCGGATATTAGCGACGCGTGTGGTGAATGTTCATTTAATTTGGGCGTTTTAATTGAACTCGGGCACATCAAACAAGATGGCTTCAAGTACCGTATCACTGGCAGTGGAGTGGAAAAGTGCGAGCAACAAAGCGAATAGCTAATTCAAAGTTGTTAAAGTTGTAAGGGTTGTAGAGCAGCGTAAAAACTGCTCACTTAAACTCATGTAAACACAGAATCATTGACACACCCCCGCCCCCACCTTTAAGGTTTCAGCACTAAAACTACAAAGCGGTATTCCGCACCCGATAGCCATGCGGCCTTCTGTGCCCTGAACAGCACAGTGACGTGGTCAAGCAAATTCACACAACCCAGTTAAGCAGCTTTTCCTAAGTTAGCCATGTCAGCTTCATATTGGTTTGGACTTTTGTAATCCAGGTATGAGTGCATTCTTTGGCTGTTATAAAACATAGTGA